>NZ_JBRUHS010000001.1:0-299391 GCF_053206945.1 Streptococcus dentasini | reverse complement strand
AACGAGGACTGGTTTCATGCTTGGATTACTACTTAGAACGACATGCGTTAAAAGTTAATTGAACCGCCGTGTGCCGAACGGCACGCACGGTGGTGTGAGAGGGGCTAGTGATTAGCCTCTACTCGATTGAAAAAACAACAGTCTAAATTTGACAATAGCACCTGCTTTTTAACTGAGTGAAGTAGTTGGGGGTCATGTATACTCATGAAACAGAACGGGAGTTGATAGGCGTTTTTTCACACTTACTATTGACAAGCCGTATTTTTTTAAGTAAAATAAAGAAGCATTGGGGTATAGCCAAGCGGTAAGGCAAGGGACTTTGACTCCCTCATGCGTTGGTTCGAATCCAGCTACCCCAGTTTTTTTATGTTTCTATGCCAAGCCGGTGTGGCGGAATTGGCAGACGCGCTGGACTCAAAATCCAGTGTCCTCACGGACGTGCCGGTTCGACCCCGGCCACCGGTATAGAAATGCACCCTTGGCTCAACTGGATAGAGTACCTGACTACGAATCAGGCGGTTAGAGGTTCGAATCCTCTAGGGTGCATAGCGAGGTCCTCTTCTTGAGAGGGCTTTTTTACTTTACGTTGCTAGTGTTCTCTGTATAATAGACTTTTATTTCAAACATGGACATGGTAAAATAGTGTGGAAACTCTAAGGAAAAGGAATTGATATGAATTATTATAACGTTGGTAAAATCGTCAATACGCAAGGGCTCCAAGGAGAGATGCGCATCTTATCAGTGACGGACTTCGCAGAAGAGCGATTCAAAAAAGGGGCGAAATTAGCTCTTTTTGATACCAAGGATGATTTTGTGATGGAAGTTGAAATTGCCAGCCATCGTCAGCATAAGAACTTTGACATCATTAAATTCAAAGGAATGTACCATATCAATGACATTGAAGAATTTAAGGGGTACAGTCTTAAGGTGGCTCAGGACAATTTATCTGATCTAGCTGATGGTGAATTTTATTACCATGAGATTATTGGTCTTAATGTTTATGAGAATAATGAAAAAATCGGTGTTGTAAGAGAAATTCTTCAGCCAGGAGCCAATGATGTCTGGGTCATCAAACGTTCAGGCAAGCGTGATTTGCTTTTGCCTTATATCCCTTCAGTTATTTTAAATGTGGATATTGAGGCTAATCGTATTGACGTTGAGGTACTAGAAGGACTTGACGATGAAAATTGATATTTTAACTCTTTTCCCCGATATGTTTGCTCCTCTGGAACAGTCTATTGTCGGTAAAGCACAGGAGAAGGGGCTGGTAGATATCACCTATCATAATTTTAGAGACAAGGCTGATAAAGCTCGACACGTTGATGATGAACCGTATGGTGGTGGACAGGGGATGCTGCTGCGTGCTCAACCGATTTTTGATACCATGGATAAATTATCCGCTAAAAATCCTAGAGTTATCCTGCTGGATCCAGCAGGGCGACGTTTTAATCAGGCTTACGCGGAAGAATTGGCGCAAGAGGAAGAGTTGATTTTTATCTGCGGACACTATGAGGGCTATGATGAACGAATTAAGAGTCTAGTTACTGATGAAATTTCACTGGGCGACTTTGTGCTGACAGGAGGTGAGCTGGCAGCGATGACGATAGTAGATGCGACTGTTCGACTAATTCCAGACGTTATCGGCAAGAAAGTCAGCCACCAAGATGATAGTTTCTCATCAGGATTATTAGAATATCCTCAGTATACACGACCTTATGATTATCGCGGCATGACGGTACCTGATGTTTTGATGAGTGGGCATCACGACAATATTCGTCTCTGGCGGATGGAGCAGAGCTTACGCAAAACTTTGGAGCGACGGCCAGATCTTTTAGAAACATATGAACTGAGCGAAGATGAGCAAAAGATTCTAAATAAGATCAAACAAGAAATAAATAAGTAAGAAAGGGAAATCTATGCTTGAGCAAAAGATAACAGATATTACTATCATTGGCGGGGGACCGGTTGGTCTTTTTGCGGCTTTTTACGCAGGTTTGCGTGGTATGAATGTTAAGATTATCGAATCTCTATCTGAACTGGGAGGACAGCCGGCCGTTCTCTATCCGGAGAAAGTCATTTACGATATACCAGCTATGCCGGCTGTCAATGGTTTAGAGTTGACACAAAATCTGCTGAAGCAGCTTGAACGCTTTAAAGAAACAACTGATATTTGCCTGAAAGAAGAAGTTTTGACCTTTGAGAAGACAGATGATTATTTTACTATAAAGACGACAAAGAACAAGCACTTTAGCCGTGCCATCCTCATTGCCTGTGGGAATGGTGCTTTTGCTCCTAGAAGACTGGGACTGGAATCAGAAGAGCAGTATGCTGATCGCAATCTATTTTACAATGTCCGCAACTTAGAAGATTTTTCCGATAAGAAGGTTGTAATCTGCGGGGGGGGTGATTCGGCAGTGGATTGGGCTTTGCACTTGGAACCTATAGCTGAGAGTGTAACGATTGTCCACCGTCGGGATGCCTTCCGTGCACATGAGCATAGCGTGGAGCTGCTGAAAAATTCTTCTGTAAAATTAATGACCCCTTATGTTCCTTTAGCTTTAAAAGGTGATGGCCAAGAGGTCACTAATTTAACCGTTCAGAAGGTCAAAGGTGAGGAAGAGGCGGAAATAGATTTGGATGCTCTGATTGTTAGTTTTGGATTTTCAACCAACAATAAAAATCTCAGAAACTGGGGACTTGATTACAAACGCTCCAATATACAAGTTTCACCTGTTTTTCAGACCAGTCAAGAAGGCGTCTATGCGATCGGCGATGCTGCAGACTATGCCGGTAAGGTTGATTTGGTTGCTACTGGCTTTGGTGAAGCACCCACCGCTATCAATCATGCTATCAACTATATCTACCCAGAACGCGATAATCGTGCTGTTCATTCTACGTCACTTATCAAAGAATAATCAATACTTCAGCCAAGCATAAAATCAGCTTGGCTTTTATTATGTGACTTTAGTCCGTTTCGCTCCGAAGGTGCGAAATCATAACCACCCGTCAAACGGGTGGTTATGAAAGTTTTTGGTAGAAAATGCTTGACATTGAATGAAATTAGCCTATAATGGAGATTGTAAACGATTGCAAAGGAGGTGCTGGTATTCTCAAGTCAGAACGTAAAAATCTGATTATGGCTAAGATTCATGATCAGAACTTCGTTACTTTAGATAGTTTAGTGAGCCTTTTACAGACTTCTGAATCAACGGTGCGTCGGGATTTGGACGAGTTGGAGGCTGAACGTAAGCTCCATCGGATCCATGGCGGTGCTGAAAAACTGCATAGCCTACAAGAAGAGCTCAGTGTTCAGCAAAAGTCTATCAAGAATGTTCAAGAAAAAAGGCTGATTGCCCACAAGGCTCAGAGTTTGATTGATGAAAATGAAGTCATTTTTATTGAGGCTGGAACAACAAATGAACTCTTGGTTGATGAATTGACTAGGACGGATATAACGGTTGTGACCAATTCTCCCCACCACGCTATTAAGCTGGCGGATAAGAAGATCCCCACCATTATTATTGGAGGGGAGCTCAAGTGGGCCACGGATGCCAATATCGGTCCCATCGCTTTTAATCAGATCAGTCAGTTCAACTTTGATAAGGCTTTTTTGGGAACTAACGGGATAGATAATGAAAATCTTACAACCCCTGATATCTATGAAGCTACTATCAAACAGGCTGTTATTGCTAGCAGTGAGGAGACCTTCGTGCTGACAGACAGTACCAAATTAGATCAGATAGCCTTTGCTAAATTTGCTAAGCTGTCTGATGTAACTGTGATTATTAACCAGTCTTCAAAGGCAATCGTCGATACTTTAAAAGAAAAAACGAAGGTGATAGAAGTATGATTTACACAGTAACCCTCAACCCTTCCATCGACTATATCGTTCGTCTAAATCATGTTGTTATAGGTAATGTTAACCGCATGGATAGCGATGATAAATTTGCAGGGGGAAAGGGTATTAATGTCAGTCGTATCCTGCAGCGTTTAGGTATTGATAACACAGCAACAGGTTTTATCGGTGGTTTCACAGGCAAGTTCGTTGAAGATGGCTTACTTGCTGAAAGCATTAGGACTAAATTTGTAGCCGTTGATCAGGATACGCGGATCAATGTTAAGATTAAAGCAGACGCTGAAACAGAAATCAACGGCCCTGGTCCTCAGGTAACACCTCATCAGCTGGCCCAGCTAGAGGAATTTCTTAGCAAGCTAACGTCTGATGATACTGTTGTCTTTGCAGGTTCAGCTCCGGCCAACCTTGGTAATCAGGTTTACAAACGCTTGATTCCTACTGTCAGAGAGACAGGAGCTCAGGTCGTCTGTGATTTTGAAGGTCAAATCTTGCTGGATGCTTTGGAATACCAGCCCCTTTTGGTCAAGCCCAATAATCACGAGTTGGAGGCGATCTTTGATGTTAAACTAAATGGCCTCGCTGATGTTGAAAAGTATGCACGAGAAATCCTAGCTAAAGGAGCTCAAAATGTTATCATTTCTATGGCAGGGGATGGTGCTCTTTTGGTAACACCAGAGGCCGCCTACTTTGCTAAACCGATCAAAGGAGAGGTGAAAAACTCTGTTGGTGCGGGTGATTCTATGGTAGCAGGTTTCACAGGTCAATTTGTCCGAACCAAGGATGCGGTTGAAGCGCTTAAGTGGGGAGTTGCCTGCGGAACATCAACAGCTTTCTCAGACGATCTAGCTAGCATTGAGTTTATAGAGGAAACATATCAAAAAGTAGAGGTAGAAAAACTATGAAAATTCAAGATCTCCTAAGAAAAGAGGTCATGTTGCTTGATTTGCAGGCGACTACCAAAGAAGCTGCTATTGATGAAATGATCAATAGCTTGGTGGATAAAGGAATCGTAACGGATTTTAGCACCTTCAAAGAAGGTATTATGAACCGTGAAGCACAGACATCGACTGGCTTAGGCGATGGAGTTGCTATGCCACACAGCAAAAATGCAGCTGTCAAGGAAGCAACGGTTCTCTTTGCTAAATCAGCAAACGGTGTCGACTATGAAGCACTTGATGGTCAGCCAACAGATTTATTCTTCATGATTGCAGCGCCGGATGGCGCCAATGATACGCACTTAGCCGCCCTAGCTGAGTTATCTAAGTATTTGCTGAAGGATGGCTTCGCTGATAAGTTGCGTCAGGTAACAACCCCAGAGGAAGTCATTGCGACTTTTGATCAGGCGGAAGAAGAAAATAAGGAAGAAGCCGCTGCACAGCCAGCTCAGGCTGCATCTGATGATAAGCCATTGGTTGTCGCTGTTACAGCGTGTACCACCGGTATTGCCCATACCTATATGGCCGAAGAAGCCCTTATCAAACAAGGTGAAGAGATGGGAGTTACCGTTCGTGTTGAAACGAATGGCGCGTCCGGTGTCGGTAATGCCTTAACTGCAGATGAAATCAAGCGTGCCAAGGGTGTCATTGTTGCAGCCGATAAAGCTGTTGAAATGGCTCGCTTTGATGGCAAGCAACTGATTTCTCGACCTGTTGCCGAAGGTATTAAGAAACCTGAAGAACTGATTAACACCATTTTGGACGGTAAGGCTGAAACATATACAGCAGCTCAAGGAGAGGCAACTGCTTCAACTGATGAGGGCGAAAAGCAAGGGCTAGGTTCGGCTTTCTATAAACACCTTATGAGTGGAGTATCACAAATGCTGCCATTTGTTATTGGCGGTGGTATCATGATTGCCTTGGCTTTCTTAATTGATAATATCCTTGGTGTCCCTCAAGACCAGCTTGGTAATCTTGGTGTTTACCACCAATCGGCCGCCATCTTCAAGCAGATTGGTAATGCCGCTTTTGGATTTATGTTGCCAGTGCTAGCAGGTTATATCGCCTATTCTATTGCTGAAAAACCTGGTTTAGCCTCAGGATTTGCAGCTGGCTTCATCGCTTCTAATGGGTATGCGATCAATACGGTTGCTTATTTCTCAGGTAGCAAAGCTGCTCAAAATCCCAACTTAATTCCATCTGGTTTCCTAGGTGCTCTGGTTGGTGGTTTCATTGCTGGTGGGGTAGCGCTCTTACTTAAAAAGTACGTCAAAGTTCCTCGTTCTTTAGAAGGTATTAAGTCTATCTTGCTTTTACCCTTGCTTGGTGTTGCTATTACAGGATTCTTGATGCTTTTAGTCAACATCCCAATGGGGGCCATTAATACTGCTCTCAATAACTTCCTAGAAGGCCTGTCAGGTAGTTCTGCCGTCTTGCTTGGCCTTATCGTTGGAGCTATGATGGCTATTGATATGGGTGGACCATTTAATAAGGCAGCTTATATTTTTGGGACAGGGACTTTAACTGCAGATGCTCTGGCCAATGGTGGTTCAGTAGTTATGGCGGCTGTTATGGCTGCAGGTATGGTTCCACCACTTGCCGTTTTTGTGGCAACCCGTATCTTCCCTAATAAATTTAGCCAAGAAGAACGCGATTCTGGTTTAACTAATATTGTGATGGGACTCTCCTTTATCACTGAAGGTGCCATTCCATTTGGCGCAGCTGATCCAGGACGTGCTATCCCAAGCTTTATGGTTGGTTCTGCCCTTACAGGTGCTCTAGTTGGTCTTTCTGGTATCAAACTGATGGCTCCCCATGGTGGTATCTTTGTCGTTGCCCTAACGACTAACTGGTGGCTCTACCTTATTTACGTTGCTCTTGGTGCAGTAGTGTCCGGTATCATCTTTGGCGCTCTTCGTAAAGAACAAGGAGCCTGAGACTTTCCTTATAAAAATCCTCGTTGAAAGGCGAGGATTTTTTCTTTAAGTTAATTAAGGCTCTCAGTGAGAATGATTATGCGGTTCCTATTTTTATAGAATCAACTATGCTAAAATTCTCTCTTCTTTTTTCTTATCTTACGAATTAAAAGGTAGGAGGAACTTTATGTACACTATTGAAATTCATCAGGATACTTTACGTCCCCGGGAGCGTCTATTAGCTCAAGGGGCAGAACAGTTGAGCAATCAAGAATTATTAGCAATTTTATTGAGAACTGGGACTAAGCAGCAACATGTTTTATCCTTAGCCAATAATATTTTAGAAGCTTTAGATAACCTAGCAGATTTTCGGTTGCTATCTTTGGAAGAATTACAGGCAATTTCTGGTATTGGTCGTGTGAAATCCATTGAAATTAAGGCCATGTTAGAATTCGCTAAAAGAGTTAACCAAGCTGCGAACACTTCGGGGGAACGTATTGTTTCCAGTGAGCAGCTAGCAAAGAAAATGATTGCTGATTTAAGGGATAAACGTCAAGAACATCTTGTTGCTCTTTATTTAGATACACAAAATCGTCTGATTAAGCAACAAACAATTTTTATTGGCAGTGTCCGTCATTCAATTGCTGAGCCAAGGGAGATTTTGCACTATGCCTGCAAGGTTATGGCAACCTCACTTATCATTGCCCATAACCATCCGTCTGGACAGTCTAACCCTAGTCAGCATGATATCACCTTTACGAAAAAAATAAAACGATGCTGTGATGATCTGGGGGTAGAACTCCTAGATCACATCATCGTTGGTTCAGGTAGTTATTATAGCTTTCGAGAAGAAACGGACCTTATTATTTAAAGTTCATTGACAAAATAGTTGAAGAGTTCCTGATCGGCTTTTCGGTTACCAATAAGCAATTCCGGGTGCCATTGCACACCCATGAAGTGGATGTCGGGGTGATTAGATTCAACGGCCTCGATCGTTTGATCGTTTGGATCTTCAGCAATAACATCCAAAAAAGGAGAAAGTTCCTTGATACTTTGGTGATGAAAAGAATTGATAGAGCTTTGAGTACCATAAATCTCAGCTAACCTAGTATGATCTTTAACCGCCATATCATGATAGAGGTAGTCTGACGGTTTATCTTGCCAGTGATTCTCTATTGCTTGATTGAGACTGCCTCCCAAGGCAACATTCATCAGCTGGGTGCCGCGACAGACAGAAAAAATAGGTTTTTCTTGACGAATTGCCTCATCAATAATCGCAAATTCAAAATCATCTCGACGCCGCAAAAAATCATTATCGCTAGCTTGATTCACTTCGTGATAAAAGTCGGGATCCACATTTTGACCGCCGATTAAGAGGACTTTATCAACCATAGAGATATAGGGCTTGGCATCTTCTATTTTTCCAATAGGGAATAAAAGCGGGAGACCGCCGGCTTTTTTGACACCCTCAACAAAGCCTGTTGGAGCGTAGCTCCAAGGAATATCATCATTGGGATTGGGTCTTTCATTAGTAGTAATGCCGATAATAGGCTTTGATTTCATAGGCAACCTCCTAGATAAGAATTGGGTAACATAAGTCGAAAATAGGATTGGGGTTCTGGAACAGTCATGTCAATGTTAGGTAATTATTGGCTCTGATTCATAAAATACAGGAGGGTTTGTAACTCACTAGTTAAATCAACATACTGGACAAATACGCCCTTAGGAAGACTAAGGTTAACAGGTGAAAAGCTAAGAATACCTTTGATACCAGATTGGACTAATTGCTCTGAGACCTCCTGCGCCTTAACACTGGGAACTGTTAGAATGGCGGTATGGCAGTCAGCACCATCCAAGCGATCTTTTATAGTCGAGATACCATAAATAGGAATATCGTCATCGGTTTTTGTGCCTACAAGTATATTATCATCGGTATCAAAAGCCATAATAATCTTCATTTTATTGCGTTCATGGAAGCGGTAGTGGAGCAAGGCTCGCCCCATATTCCCGCAGCCTACCAAAGCTACATTTGTGATAGAATGGTCGTGAAGAATATCGGCAAAAAAATTCATTAATTTTCTAACATCATAGCCAAATCCTCGGCGCCCTAATTCTCCAAAATAAGAGAAGTCTCGACGAACGGTGGCAGAGTCAATCCCAATCGCTTCAGCAATTTGCTTAGAGCTAGCTTTTTCAATATTTTCAGCATAAAAACGTTTGAAAGTTCTATAGTAAAGCGACAAACGTTTGGCCGTAGCCTTAGGAATAGATTTATCAATAGCCATAGAAACTATATCTCCAATCCTTTTAGAGTTCAATACTACCTTAATTGTAGAACAAGTTTGTGAAAACTGCAACAAATTAGTGATAAAAAAATCCTATGATTATCATAGAATTCTTTTATCGATTCACAAAAAGACTAAATCTCCGTTTTAGTGAACACATCGCGCTCAACCAAGCTATCCATTAAGAAATAGAATTTATCTTGAATAATACGCGTTTTATCCGTCTTAAAAATGTTAACCTGCCGCAAGCCAGACTGATCCGTAATAATAAGTTTGAAAGATTGTAAGTCCTTATTGATCGTAATTTTAAGTGGGAAGCCGTTACCAGAATTTGGAATTTCCTCCAAAAGGCGATTCAGTTCGTAGTGGCCTAGCTTGTTCTGGGTAAAGGTCATATCACCCAAGGTGTACTTCTTAAGATTAGGGTTAATAGAGTAGCTGTAGTGACAATCAGGAAGATAGATCGTTTTTTCAAAAGCCATAATTATTTGATAAGCTCCTTTATTTGATGGGCTAAAAGCTGTAGGTCTTCAGCTGTATTTAATTCTGAAAGACTAATGCGAATAGATTCTTGCAATCTTGGTGAATCAGCTCCGTACAGAGCTGTTAGAACATGGCTAGGATCGACTGTACCTGCAGTGCAGGCAGAACCAGTCGAAACTGCAAATCCAGCCAAGTCCAGCTGTGTTAGTAACAGTCCATTATTGACATTAGGAAAGCCAATATTGATGACATGGGGCATAGCAGTATTCCCACCGTTTAGGTAATAATCAAGGCCTTCTATCTTGGATAAGAAGATTTGACGCAGTTGACTGACCTTTTGGAAATTTTGTTCTAAATACCCTTGGTTTTCTCTAAGCGCTTGAGCCATACCAGCGATACCAATTATATTTTCAGTGCTGGCCCGCTTCTTATTTTCTTGTTCGCCACCGTGCAGTAGGCTATCCATATAATGAGGCTGTGCGTAAAGGAACCCCACTCCCTTAGGACCATGAAATTTATGGGCAGAAGCAGAAAGAAAATCGATACCCAGCTGCTCTGGAATAATTTTCACCTTGCCTATAGCTTGAACAGCATCAACATGAAAAACAGCTTGGTGATCTGCTAAAATTTTACCGAACTCAGCGATGGGCAAAAGAGTGCCAGTTTCATTATTAGCAAACATGGCACTGACTAATATAGTGTCCTCGCGCAAGGCCTTAGATAGGGAATTTGGTGTAATCTGACCGTTTTCATCTGGCTGTAAGTAAGTAACTTCAAAACCAAAGCGCTTCTCAAGATATTGCATGACATGCAAGACAGAATGGTGCTCAACAGCGGTTGTAATAAGGTGTTTCCCTTTATCTTGGTTGGCCAGAGCATAGCCCTGAATCGCCATATTATTACTCTCAGTACCGCCAGATGTAAAGATAATTTTATTAGCCTGACTACCTAAATACTGTGCAATGACATGACGGCTGTCCCTCAGTAATTGGTTGGCCTGCCGCCCGTAGGTATGAATGCTGGAAGGATTTCCAAAAGTTTCGGTCATCACTTTTGTCATAGATTCGATAACACCTGGGGTTAGTGGAGTTGTCGCAGCATTATCGAGATAAATCATTTGTTAAACCTCACTGTCTGCAGTGTAAGTAAAGAGTGGACTGAGTGGTTGGTGGTTATGGATACGGGTGATGGCATCTCCAATCAGTTTGCTAGCTGAAATATAGGTGACGTTACTGCTGATTCTCTCTTTAGTTACAACAGAATCAGTAACAAGAATCTCTTTGATCGGAGCAGCCTCTAAGATATCAGCTGCTCCACTAGCAAAAAGACCGTGGCTGGCTACAGCATAGATTTCAGAAGCTCCCTCACGTTCAACGATTTTAGCCGCTTCGGCAAAAGTTTTACCGGTATTTAGGATATCATCAATAAGAATAGCTTTTTTACCGGTAACTTCACCAATGATGTAGCCTTCTTCGCGCTGGGCATCATCCTGAGCATAGTCAATAATAGCAATAGGAGCATTTAAATATTCTGCCAAACTGCGCGCTCGTTTAATACCAGAATTTTTAGGACTAACTACAACGACATCAGAACCCGTAAGCTCTTTATGAGCATAATGATCCGCAAATAAGGGAACAGTGAAAAGATTGTCAACAGGAATGTCAAAGAATCCCTGAACTTGAACCGCATGCAGATCAAGTGTTAGAATACGATCGGCTCCTGCCTTGACTAACATATTAGCAACTAGCTTGGCTGTGATTGGCTCACGACGTTGAGCGATGCGATCTTGGCGAGCGTAGCCAAAGTAGGGCATGATAACATTAACCGAGTTTGCGCTAGCTCGGTTGCAGGCATCAATCATAATCAATAGCTCCCAGAGGTTATCATTGACAGGAAGACTGGTAGATTGGATAACGTAGATATCAAAACCGCGTACACTTTCTTCAATATTAATCATAATTTCGCCATCTGAAAACTGCTTAGATGACAATTTGCTGAGAGGAATGCCAGATGCCTTGGAAATTTTTTCAGCAATTGCGGTATTAGACGTTAACGAAAATAATTTTGGGGTGCTCGCTGCTGCCATAGTAAAAATAGCTCTCCTTGTTCTAACTGCAAAGCTCTCGGTTCTTTTAGATTGTCTAGATGAGATTATAATAGTCCCATAATAAAAAATCAGACTGATAAAGCGCCAAGAGCCATATGTTAAAAGTTTACCTTCTTCATTGTATCAAAAAAGGCTGATTTTTTCAGCCTGTCTTTACTATTTTAGTGTAAGATTAGTTAGTTTTTAAGGTTGAGCAAAAGCGTGCCACCTTGCTTTTAGCATATTTGAGATCAATACCATGCTCAGCTAGAAAAGTTTCGAAATCTGCTTTCCCCTGTTGGGCCTCTTTGACTTCTAATTCCAACTCGTAGTCAATTCGGCCGGAATAGTTATTTTTATCGAGAGCCATGAGACCAATTGGCGTTTCTTTCTCACGTCGAATAGTTGTTAAATGACCTAAATTTTTGAGCTGGCCACAGTTAATACCGTGTTGAATCAGCAAATCTTTTATGGCATTGTCAGGAAAATCACAGGATTCAATAATCGTACGTGCTTGTTCGCGTGATAAATCGAGGTTATGCTCCAAAGTTCCCACTGGCTCAGGGATCTTTAGGGTCATTTCAGCCCTCTTATCAAAAGTGCGAATCCGAAGGGACAGGCGCTTTTGACGCATAGTAAAATTATCAGTGTCAAAGTAGTAGTTGGTTTGGGTAATTGGAAGGATGTGCGAAAAGAGAGCTTCCATGCGCTGAAACTCTGCCTTATTGAGCATAGTTTTATATTCTATTTCCAAGTGGTTCATATCATGATTTTCCTTTGCAGACCTATTTATGGTATAATACTGATTAAAATAATTCTATAAAAAAGTGGGGGTTTTTACAAGATTTGACTGTAAATGCCCCTTGTAAAAACAGGAGTTTAACAAAAAATAATTATGGAATGGGAAGCCTTTTTAGACCCCTATATTCAGACTGTTGGCGAATTAAAAATTAAATTTCGTGGTATTCGTAAGCAGTTTCGTAAACAAAACCGCCATTCGCCAATTGAGTTTGTCACAGGCCGCGTTAAACCTATTGAAAGCATCAAAGAAAAAATGGCTCTCCGTGCGATTAAAGAGAAGCACCTAGCAGAAGATATGCAGGACATTGCTGGTATTCGTATCATGGTGCAGTTTGTAGATGACGTTCAGGAAGTGTTGGAACTGATTCGCCGGCGTCATGATATGCGTATTGTACAAGAGCGCGACTACATTAATAATCGTAAGGCCAGCGGATATCGCTCTTACCATGTGATTATTGAGTACCCTGTTGATACCATTGAAGGGCAAAGGAAGGTTTTAGCCGAGATTCAGATACGGACTTTGGCCATGAATTTTTGGGCTACGATTGAGCATTCTCTCAATTATAAATATCAGGGCGACTTTCCAGAGGAGATTAAACAACGTTTAGAGGTCACTTCTCGTATTGCTCGCGAATTAGATGAAGAGATGCGCAAAATCCGAGATGACATCAAGGAAGCTCAGCTTCTATTCGACCCAGTAAGCAGAAAATTAAGTGACGGTGTGGGAAACAGTGATGACACAGATGAATTATACAGGTAAGCCTCAAGCTAGGGTCGCCATTATCGCTAATGGGAAATATCAGAGTAAGCGAGTGGCGTCAAAGATTTTTAGTGCCCTCAAGCATGATCATGATTTTTATCTAAGTAAGGAAAATCCTGATATTGTAATTTCTGTTGGGGGAGACGGAATGCTTTTATCCGCCTTTCATATGTATGAAAAATCTTTAGACAAAGTGCGATTTGTCGGTATTCATACAGGACATCTAGGTTTCTATACCGATTATCGTGATTTTGAAGTGGACGAGTTTTTGAAAAACTTACGTACTGATCGAGGTGAGAAAATCTCCTACCCTCTTTTGCGCGTGACAGTTACCATGGCAGACGGACGGGTGGTGACGGCTAGAGCTTTAAATGAGGCTAGCCTGCGGCGATTAGAAAAAACCATGGTGGCTGATATCGCTATCAACGGGACTCAGCTGGAACGTTTTCGTGGGGATGGACTAACTGTATCAACACCGACAGGCAGTACAGCCTATAATAAATCTATCGGAGGTGCAGTGCTCCACCCTACTGTTGAAGCTTTTCAGATAACGGAAATTGCTAGCCTTAATAATCGTGTTTACCGGACTTTGGGAAGCTCTGCTATCATACCTAAAGGTCAAGTCGTTACTGTTGAACCTAAGCGAGTCGGTTCCTATACCGTTTCTATTGACAATAAATCTTTCAACTATCGCAATGTTTCCAAGATGGAATTCTCGCTTGATGATAAAAAAATTAGTTTTCTGTCCTCACCTAACCATATAGGTTTTTGGGAGCGTGTGAAGGATGCCTTTATCGGCGAGGTAGAAACGTGATATTTGAATTCGTGGCAGACAGGCGCTGTAAAATCAAAACCTTACTGCATGGGCACGACATTTCTAAAGCTCTTCTAGCCAAGATTAAGTTCAAAGGTGGGAATATCTGGGTAAATGGCATTGAACAAAATGCCATTTATTTATTAGATATAGGAGATAAGGTCACTATCGATATTCCTAATGAGATTGACCAAAATAACAGCCTAGAGCCAATTCAGCATGACTTGAATATTGTCTATGAAGATGAGCATTTCTTGGTGCTGGATAAACCAGCAGGTTATGCAAGTATCCCGAGCAGTCTGCATTCTAATACGATGGCAAATTTTGTTAAAGCCTACTATTTGGATAAAGGGTACCCCAACCAGCAAATTCACATTGTTACGCGATTAGATAAAGATACCAGCGGTCTTATGCTGTTTGCTAAGCACGGCTACGCTCATGCTCGTATGGATAAACAGCTTCAAGCCAAGACCATTGAGAAGCGTTATTATGCTCTGGTGATGGGTGGTGGTAAACATTTACCTGAACAAGGAGAAATTATAGCGCCGATTGCTCGCGATGAGGATAGTATTATTACGCGTCATGTTCATCCTTCTGGTAAGTATGCTCATACGAGTTACCGCCTTATTGGATGTTTTGGTGATGTTGACTTAGTTGATATCAAGTTACACACAGGACGTACACATCAGATTAGGGTCCATTTTAGACACATTGGGTATCCCTTGCTGGGGGATGATCTCTATGGAGGAGCGATGACCTATGGTATTCAGCGTCAAGCTCTGCATTGTCATACCCTGAGGTTTTGGGATCCCTTCACTGAGCAGGAGCGCTTTTTCGAATCCGGCTTGACAGATGATTTTGAAAACGTTATCATGAACCTACAAACTGATTTAGAATAGAGGAGTTATTCATGTTACGAAGTTTATTTGGCGACTTGAGGACGAAAATTGCCGGTAAGGGAATTAGAATTGTTTTCCCTGAAGGAAATGACGAAAGAGTTGTCAGAGCTGCGGCTCGTCTCAAGTTTGAAGGGCTGGTTGAACCGATTATTCTGGGAAATGATGCAGAGGTCCGTGGCCTCCTTCATGAGTTAGGATTCGTTAACCAAGACTATATTGTTATTGACCCCTATAACTTTCCCTATTTTGAGGATATGAAGTCCTTGTTCCTAGATATTCGAAAAGGGAAGGTTAGCCCAGAAGAAGCAGATAGGCTCCTTCGCGATGTTAATTATTTCGGTGTTATGTTGGTCAAAATGGAAGTGGCTGATGGTATGGTTTCGGGTGCGATTCACTCAACGGCAGACACCGTGCGGCCAGCTTTGCAAATTATTAAAACGAAGCCAGGTATCTCACGGACATCAGGTGTTTTCTTAATGAATCGGGACAATACTGATGAACGCCTGATCTTTGCGGACTGCGCTATCAATATCGATCCCAATGCTCAGGAATTGGCTGAAATAGCTGTGAATACAGCGGACACTGCGAAAATTTTTGATCTTGACCCCAAGATTGCTCTGCTTAGTTTTTCTACTAAAGGAAGTGCTAAAGCTCCTCAGGCTGAAAAAGTTCAGGAGGCTACCAGACTGGCCAAAGAGATGGCGCCCGATCTAGCCCTTGATGGTGAACTCCAGTTTGATGCTGCTTTCGTTCCTGCAACAGCAGCAATCAAAGCACCGGATAGTGATGTAGCAGGACAAGCTAATGTTTTTATATTTCCTGATCTTCAGTCGGGCAATATCGGTTACAAGATCGCACAGCGACTAGGTATATTTGAGGCGATCGGGCCTATTCTACAGGGATTAAATATGCCTGTTAACGATTTATCCCGTGGCTCTAGTGCAGAAGATATCTATAAGTTGGCTATTATCACAGCGGCGCAGTCTGTCGAATAAAAATTTATTGTGATAAGGACTGTTATAAAGGTATATCAAGGTCAGGATTTTTATCCCGACCTCTTCTAGTTTTGTGATACTCAAGGAAAACAAAAATCAGATAAATGACGGATCGCAGACAGTTTAATTCCCCTATAGTTTGGGATTAGGAGTTAGGCACATACCAGCTTGTATCGCTAAAACAGAGTAAGGAGGCATTTCTGATGTCTCGTTTTGACCCTTACGGGGTTTATGTAGCAAATGCTGAACAAAGTCATCTGCGGCCTTTAGCTGTTTCTAAAATTAAATTAGTGGTACTATTTCCATCCATAGTCAGCCAAGCTCGGTTGTTAGAGGAGCCCCCTCCCTTGTTTTAAGCATGAACATTATAGCAGAAGGCTAAAACTTGGAACATTTATACGCCAGTTTTAAAAATAAAAAGATTGGGAGCTGTGGAGCTAAAATATTTACAAAAATGATTTTGAGAGGACCAAAAGACTTGCGATGAGAGGGATTATCAAAAATTTATGAGGAGAAAAAGATATGACAAAAATAATAATGGTTACAGGAACCACTGCAGGGTTTGGTCAGGCTATCGCTCAGCTCTTTGTCTCTAAGGGTTATCGTGTTATCGGTACAGGGCGACGCCTAGAAAAATTAGAGGAGCTGTCCCAAAAATTAGGGGAGCATTTTTACACTCTCCAGATGGATATGATGTCAGTAGATAACATTTCAGCGGCTCTTAGCAGCTTACCGGCGGAATGGTCCTCTATTGATATTTTAGTTAACAATGCTGGTCTGGCTCTAGGATTAGATAAAGCCTATGAAGCTAATTTTGATGACTGGCAGACTATGATTCAGACCAATATTATAGGTTTAACCTACTTAACACGGCAAGTTCTTCCCCAGATGGTAGAGCGTCAGTCGGGTTATATCATTAATATTGGATCAACAGCTGGTACAGTTCCCTATCCTGGAGCTAATATTTATGGTGCCAGCAAAGCTTTTGTCAAGCAGTTTTCGTTAAATTTACGAGCCGACTTAGCAGGAACGAAAGTACGAGTTAGTAATATAGAACCAGGTTTGTGCGAGGGTACTGAATTTTCAAATGTCCGTTTTAAAGGGGACAATCAGCGTGCTGCCGATCTTTATAAAGGCGCTAATGCGATACGCCCAGAAGATATTGCTAATACGGTTTCCTGGTTGGTTGAGCAACCAGAACATGTGAATGTCAATCGTATCGAGATTATGCCAACATCGCAAAGTTTTGGGCCACAGCCAGTCTATCGCGAAAAAAAATAGGTGCAGGGCACCTATCATTAAAAATGACTGGTGAAAAACTTGTCCAGTATCCTATTTTAAAATAAATTCTTAGCGCAGTGGTTGGGAGTAAGACTTGTTGGCTAGACCAAGAAGTCTTACCCCTGCACAGTTCATTAGGTGCTTTAGCACCAATGAACCACTGCTGGCTGGCTTTCATTTTGCCGCAAAGCCAAAGCGGAACATCTGACCAACTGTTTGGGGGTGGGAATACAAACCAAAATTTTCAATTTTTGGTTTTTCCCACTCTCTTTGTTTGAAATAAACTAGCATAGCAGTGAGTAAAGTGACCCGCTCAACGCTCTCCTTGTCAACAAGCTTCAACTCTTTTCCAGATAGTTGATTCATTTGTATAAGGTAAAATTCAAATTGTCTGAGGTGTGGGCCCTAAACCAGAAGAGTAAGCAGATGTTTTGGAGAAAAGGCCTTTCAGGAAGGGTGACAAGCAGCATTAAAAAATGTGGTGGTTTCGCACTCTTTTGATTACAACGACTCACGGTTAAAACTAGTCATCGTCAAATTGATGATCACTGATAGAGGCACCGGAGGTCGTATCAGACCAGCCAACAATAGCTTGCCCGGTCTCCTTCAGGTAGGTGGTCAATAGTGGTTTAAGATCTTGAATATAAGAGCATACGCCTAAGCAGATACCCTCTTCATCGTGTAGTAACTGATAGGATTGTATCAAAATACGGCCAAAGGACTCGATAGGTAACTGTGTATGCAGGCTGTGGTCAGAAGAATTTTGAAGTGCTTCCCAGATCCATTCTGGTAAAACTGAAGGCTCCTCGCCTAAAAATAAATTATCGCCAGAGTAATTATTTGAATAAACAAGTTGCAAGTCTTTATTATAAAAGCTCAGATGATAAGGCAAGTGATTCAAAAATTTTAGTGCATCGTGGTTTAACATAACCTTTATCATAGTGGTTTTATGTAAAAAATGCAAGAAATCAAGTTTGTAAAGCCTATCTATCTGCTATGATTGTTGAACTCTTCTAGCATAAAGCCCATTCATTTGCGGCTGCTCTTTTTAAAAATGAAGTATCGTATTTAATGGATTTTTGACTTGTTTGGAAAGAGAAGTCTAAGGATCATAGGATAGTATCAGTTTTTAAAAGAAAGAGCCTATCTTTGCTGCTGGTTCTCCGTTATAATAGGTGTGGTGGAGCAGAATTGAACTTAGCCTAAATCTTTGAAAAAGTTAGCACACTTTGCAATCCAAGGTTTTCGTCCAAGTTCATATTTTCTCAGTCGAGTTTTTAAAGCCTTTGGTATCTTAAATCTTAATGGAGGAGCATGTTTATGAAGCAAAAGGTTATTTTTTTAGATGTGGATGGAACCTTAGTAGACTATGAGAATCGCATTCCTAAGTCTGCCATAGTGGCTATTCGCCAAGCAAGAGCTCAGGGACACTTGGTTTATATGTGTACGGGACGTAGCAGGGCTGAGGTACAGCCTGAACTGTGGGATATCGGCTTAGACGGTATGATTGGTGGTAATGGTTCCTACCTAGAACATCAGGGACATGTTTTAATGCACCAACTAATTTCTGAACAAGACACGCATGCTATTGTCGATTGGCTACACGAGCGAGGTTTAGAGTTTTACCTTGAAAGCAATAACGGTTTATTTGCTAGTGAAAATTTTAAAGAGGTAGCAAGACCGGCGATAAGAGCCTATGCTAAACGCAAGGGGGCAAGGGAGCAAGATGTTGCTAACTTGGAGGCTGAAGATGCCCTCCACGGCCTAATTTATGGTGATCGACTTTATCGCAATGATGTTAACAAAATTAGTTTTATTTTGTCTTCCTATCAAGATCATTTAGATTCCAAGTCAGCCTTTCCGAAATTAAAAGCAGGTACCTGGGGAGGCAGGGGCGAGACAGCCCTTTTTGGCGATTTAGGAGTAGCTAATATTGATAAGGCCCATACGATCGATGTCCTTTTGAATCACCTGCTGCTGACTAAGGAAGATACCATTGCTTTTGGAGATGCCAAGGTAGATATTCCTATGTTAAACTATTGTGAAATTGGGGTTGCCATGGCCAATGGTGGACCTGAGATTTTAGCGATGGCTGATATGGTGACTGAGGATGTTGAAGAAGATGGTCTTTATAAGGGATTTGAGCGTCTGGGCCTCTTGTCTTAGCAGAATTTTGGTAGCTCCCGCTTGGTTTGCAGAAAATACTTGACAAGATTGTGCAATAATGTACAATATTCTTGTAATCGATTTCAAAAAAATTAATCGCACATAGGAGGAAGCGAGATGAAAGCAGTTGTTGTTAACCAAGCATCAAATGGTGTTGAGGTTGTAGATCATGCTTTACCAACAATTGGACACGGTGAAGCACTAGTAAAAGTTGAGTATTGTGGAGTTTGTCATACAGACTTGCATGTCGCTCACGGAGATTTTGGACAAGTGCCCGGACGTATTCTGGGTCATGAAGGTATCGGTATCGTCCAAGAGATTGGAGAAGGTGTCGAATCGTTAAAGGTTGGCGATCGTGTCTCTATCGCTTGGTTCTTCGAAGGATGCGGTCACTGTGAGTATTGTACAACAGGACGCGAGACGCTCTGTCGCTCTGTTAAAAATGCTGGATACAGCGTTGATGGAGGCATGAGTGAATATGCAGTTGTTACAGCTGATTACGCTGTCAAAGTTCCAGAAGGTTTAGATCCTGCTCAAGCTTCATCAATTACCTGCGCAGGTGTGACTACTTACAAAGCTATTAAAGAAGCGGGCGCAGCCCCTGGCCAATGGATTTGTATCTTTGGTGCTGGTGGCCTTGGTAATCTAGCTGTTCAATATGCTAAAAAGGTTTTCAATGCACAGGTTGTTGCTGTGGATATTAACCAAGATAAGCTCGATCTCGCTAAAGAATCTGGAGCAGACATTATTGTCAATGGTAAAGAAGTTGGCGATGTTGCTGCTTATATTCAAGAAAAAACTGGCGGCTGTCATGGTGTTGTTGTAACAGCTGTTTCAAAGGTTGCCTTTAATCAAGCTATCGACAGCGTTCGTGCGGGCGGTACAGTAGTTGCTGTAGGTCTCCCATCAGAATATATGGAACTTTCTATTGTTAAGACAGTTCTTGATGGGATCCGTGTTGTTGGTTCACTCGTGGGAACACGCAAAGATTTGGAAGAGGCTTTTGATTTTGGTGCACGCGGTTTAGTGGTACCAGTCGTTGAAACAGTTGAGGTGGATACGGCACCTAACGTTTTCGATGAAATGGAAGCTGGTAAAATTCAAGGCCGCAAGGTTCTCGATTTTACCAAATTAGCTTAAGCGTCTGAACCTGAGGGAAAAGGAGTACTTGTATATCAAGCATACGGTGCCATTCGACTCTACTTCTCTGCCGGGAATTTTCGCCAAGCAAATTGGCTCTTTATATCTTAAATAATTTATCGAGCTGCCTACTGTTTTATGACTAGATAAAGCCCTGAGCAGCACCTGCCCATTTTTATATAGATGAAAAACGCTCTATTGTCCCCTTTCAAAGTAGACTAGCAATCCACTTTGGAGAGTGGTTCGCACTGGAGTGTTTTTTATAATCTTAAACAAGCGCGATTTATCAGAAATAGTTGGGACAACAAGCTGAAAAAAAGAACTAGGATAAACAAGATAGCGGTACTGTCCATCTGTTTATCCTAGTTTTGTTAAGTAAATCAGTAATGATTTCTCCGTTTATAATAAAGGAAAGAGTACCTGTCCCCAAAGTCTTTACCATGAAATTGTGGATAACAGCTCCTCGGCCGTTGTTGTCGGCAGGATACGAACGCGATTAAGAGTATAAAAACCGTTATCGGCACTGGCTAACCCTTCATTGGTTGTTACCGCCATTTTATATCCATCTTGTTCAGCTAATGACTGAGTAGTGTCATTGTAACGTCCAGAAGGATAGGCAAGCGCGACCGTTTCTTGATCTAGAGTTTGGTCCAGCCATCTTTTGGATTCACTGAGTTCTGTGCCTTGAGTATCCTCGGCCGTTGCTGATAAATCGGGATGGTTCACAGTGTGACTTTGGAAGGACATGCCGTCTGATTTCATTTCCTTAATCTGGTCAGTAGTTAAAAAACCGTCCTTATCAATATAACTGGTAATGATATTATTGGTGCCGTGAGCCCCATACTGTTTCATGATATTGTAGGCATTTACAAAGTCCGCATCTCCATCGTCAAAAGTTAGCCAGACAATTTTTTTGTTGCCATTAGGTAAAACGTTTTTTGATAGCGCTTTGTAGGCTTCTTCAGGAGTCAAAAAGTAATAACCAGCCTCCGATAGAGCCTTAATATGACTTTCGAAGGTTGAAGGATCAACAATGAGATTGGCACTGCCCGCTTCAGAAGAGTCCATAACATGGATGGCATGGTACATCAAAATAGGAACTTTGATAGCTTCATCTTGCTTTTCCCAATTGACCTTAGTCTTGTTAGATTTTCTTGCTTCACTAACCTGTTTAGGATTCTTAGCTGTTTGCTGACTCTGTGTTTTTTCCGTCTTTAACAACTGGCTGGGTTTGGAGCTGTGATTCTTTATCATAAAGGCCACTGCCCCAAGAATAAAAACAAGGCAGATAATAGCTAGCAAGTTGCGGCTGGTGTGATTATGACGATTTTTAGCAGTCATTTTTTGCTCATCTCCTCTTATAGCGACGTTGATGTTCTACAATACTATCAAGAACAAAGGTATGAGTATCATAATCTATAAATGAAGCATTGCCATCCTGATCAAGATCAGCTTCTTCAAAGAACATCATTTCGTACTCAGGGACGCTGATAAGTTTACGTTGATCAAGCTCTTTTTGCTGGCTGTCCCCCAGCATGTTTTTAAAACCATCAACAAGATTTCCGCTAAAAATCTCTGAAACCGCACCGGAACCGTAGCTGAAGAAGCCGATGCGATCACCAGCTTGTAAAGACTGAGCATTTTCCAATAGTGATAGGAAGCTAAGATAGAGCGAGCCAGTATAGATATTTCCCACCTGTCTGCTATAATGAATGGAACTGTCAAAATGCTCTTGCAATTGCGCCCGTACCTTATCATCGAGGGTTTTGTCCATCAATTTATTAAGTCCCTTGTTAGCCAGTTTAGGATATGGAATGTGAAAGCAAAAGGCTGCAAAGTCCTCCAGACTGAGATTCTGCCGCTTTTGGTATTCGGTCCAGACTGTCTTTAAACTGTCTAGGTATTGTTTAGTCGAAAACATGCCTTGAACAAAGGGGGTTACAGAATAATTGGGACGCC
This sequence comes from Streptococcus dentasini, assembly GCF_053206945.1. NCBI lineage: Bacteria > Bacillati > Bacillota > Bacilli > Lactobacillales > Streptococcaceae > Streptococcus > Streptococcus dentasini. The sequence goes on along the minus strand of NZ_JBRUHS010000001.1, from coordinate 277,015 downwards.
AAAAATCCATAACATCGCGAGTTTGAGCAATATTATCGTCATTGAAAGCGATGATTCTAGGTTGTGCCGTTACCAGCATAGCAAGGGCACCTGCTCCTTGGGTCGGCTCTCCGGATGTTTTGATGCCATACTTGGCAATATCACTAGCAATAACGAGCACCTTAGACTGGGGATTAGCTGAGACGTACAGCTTAGCATAGTTAAGCCCTGCTGTCGCACTGTAGCAAGCTTCCTTCATCTCAATGCTTCGGGCAAAGGGCTGAATACCTAATAAGCCGTGTACAAAGACTGCAGCAGCCTTACTCTGATCAATACTGGATTCACTGGCGACAATGACCATATCAATGGTTGCCTTGTCTTCATCCGTCAGGATTTTTTCAGCAGCAGCGGCGCCTAGAGTGACAATATCCTCTGTGATAGGCGCAATACTTAAACGATCCAGCATTAATCCAATCGAATATTTATTAGGATCGGTGTTGCGAGCTGAGGCTAAATCAGCCATAGAAAGCTGATATCTGGCTGTCGCAAAACCAATCTTATCAATTCCAATGGTCATACATCTACCTTCTATTTGCAAGTTTAATATGATTCTATTGTAACATAAATGACATGAAAGCTCTGAAGGAAAAACTTAAAGCCTCTTCAAATCACTCCTAAACATAGGTTTTTAATTAGCTAGGTAGCAGCTATTGGCTTTTTTGTTTAAAATTCGCTAGAATATGAAGTAATAATTATTTTAAGGATATACCATGACAAAAGCAGATGATATTTTTAAGGACAATATTCAAAAAATTATGACACAAGGGGTACTTTCGGAGCAAGCCCGTCCCAAATACAAGGATGGACGAACCGCTAATTCAAAATATATTACGGGCTCCTTTGCTGAATATGATTTAGCTAGGGGAGAATTTCCAATTACAACCTTGAGGCCAATTCCAATAAAATCAGCTATCAAAGAAATTTTTTGGATTTACCAAGAGCAGAGCAATGATCTTACCATATTAAACGATAAGTATCACGTTAAATACTGGAATGATTGGGAAATCGGAGATACGGGTACTATCGGTGAGCGCTACGGTGCTATTGTCAAAAAGCACGATATTATAACTAAAATTCTCAAGCAGCTCAAAGAAAACCCTTGGAACCGCCGCAATGTCATCAGTCTTTGGGATTATGAAGCTTTCGAGGAATCAGAAGGCCTTCTTCCTTGTGCTTTTCAAACTATGTTTGATGTTCGGCGGGTAGACGGTGAAATCTACTTGGATGCCACCCTGACTCAGCGTTCCAATGATATGTTGGTTGCTCATCATATTAATGCTATGCAGTATGTGGCCCTGCAGATGATGATTGCGAAACATTTTGGCTGGAAAGTAGGTAAGTTTTTCTATTTTGTCAACAACCTCCATATCTATGATAATCAGTTTGATCAGGCAGAAGAACTGCTGCGTCGTCAGCCAACTGACTGTCAGCCCCGCTTAGTTTTGAATGTTCCAGATGGAACGAATTTTTTCGATATCAAGCCAGAGGATTTCGAGCTGATCAATTATGAGCCGGTAAAACCCCAGCTGAAATTTGATTTAGCCATTTAATCATCTGCTTGTTAAAGACTGATAAGAAAGGGTATAGCAGAAATTTGTTTGAATTTTTTCAAATGCATTTTCCCTCGAATTCTGATAGAATAAACGTAACATGAGCGAGCATTTAAAAAAGAAAATTATTGCGATCTGGGCTGAGGATCAAAATCATCTCATCGGTGCTAATCAGACGATGCCCTGGCATTTACCTGCTGAGTTAGCGCATTTTAAGCGAACGACCATGGAAGCAGCAGTTCTCATGGGGCGCAAAACTTTTGATGGCATGGGAAGACGGGTTTTGCCTGGACGTGAACTGTTGATTTTAACCCATGATAAGGGGTATCAAGTTGATGGGGTTCAAACTGTATCTAGTATAGAAGAAGTACTTTCATGGTTTGAACAGCAGGAAAAAGACCTCTATATTGCAGGTGGAGCTGGGGTTTATAAGGCCTTTGAGAGATATTTCGACGTTTTAATAAAAACCAGTGTCCAAGCTAAGTTTAAAGGGGATACTTATTTTCCTGATATCCAGCAAGACAATTACCAGCTGATTTCGGAGGAAGTTTATCAAAAGGATGATAAGAATCCTTTTGATTTTACTGTCTCGGTATTAAGAAAATTAAAATAGAATAAGGAATTAATAATTCATGCAAAGAAGTATCTTTGGAGTATTTACAGCGCTACTAGCCATTATTTGTGTGCTTTGTGCGCTTCCGGCATTTCGTAAAAATCGTTATGGCCTAGGAGCACTGTTTCTCCTGAACGCTTTGACAAATCTTATCAATACCATCCATGCCTTTTATGGCACACTTTTTTAAAGTAGGAAGATTGGACTATTATGGCAGACAACACAACAACGAATGATACAATGGTTTATTGCTCATTTTGTGGCAAAAATCAAACAGAAGTGAGGAAGATCATCGCTGGCAACGGCGTCTTTATTTGCAATGAATGCGTAGCGCTTTCGCAGGAAATCATCAAGGAAGAATTGGCTGAAGAAGTTCTGGCTGATTTAGCAGAAGTACCAAAACCAAAAGAGCTCCTGCAAATTTTAGACGACTATGTTATTGGCCAAGATCGGGCCAAACGAGCTCTGGCTGTAGCTGTTTATAATCATTACAAACGTATTAGTTTTTCAGAAAGCAGTCAGGACAATGATGTCGATTTGCAAAAATCAAATATTCTCATGATTGGACCTACAGGATCTGGGAAGACCTTTTTAGCTCAAACTTTAGCAAGAAGCCTCAATGTTCCTTTTGCTATTGCCGATGCAACAGCACTTACTGAAGCTGGTTATGTCGGAGAGGATGTTGAGAATATCCTTCTTAAGTTGATTCAAGCTGCGGATTTTAATATTGAACGAGCTGAGCGCGGCATTATTTACGTGGATGAAATTGATAAGATTGCCAAAAAGGGAGAAAATGTTTCGATTACCCGCGATGTATCTGGAGAAGGGGTTCAACAGGCTCTCCTCAAAATCATTGAAGGAACTGTTGCAAGTGTTCCACCTCAGGGAGGACGCAAGCACCCTAATCAAGAGATGATCCAAATTGATACTAAAAATATTCTCTTCATTGTGGGCGGAGCTTTCGATGGTATTGAAGATATTGTTAAACAGCGTCTCGGTGAGAAAGTCATTGGTTTTGGTCAGAATAATATAAACTTAGATGACGATGCTTCTTACATGCAGCAAATTATCTCAGAGGATATTCAAAAATTTGGTTTGATCCCTGAATTTATTGGTCGCTTACCTGTTTTGGCAGCCTTGGAACAGCTAACTGTGGAAGACCTTGTTCGTATTTTGACGGAGCCTAAAAATGCTCTGGTTAAACAATATAAAACCTTACTTTCTTATGATGGTGTTGATTTAGAGTTTGACAAGGAAGCTTTGGAAGCCATTGCTGCCAAAGCCATTGATCGTAAGACCGGTGCCCGTGGACTGCGCTCTATTATTGAAGAGACAATGATGGATATCATGTTTGAGATTCCGAGTCAGGAAGAGGTAGCTAGTGTGCGTGTCACAAAAGCTGCTGTCGACGGCACCGACAAACCGATTTTAAAAACAGCCTAGAAAAGAAGATAGACGATGACGGACGAGCAATTTTTAAATACCCATAACGCTTCAATTTTACTCAGCGCTGCTAATAAATCTCATTATCCTAAGGATGACCTGCCGGAAGTTGCCTTGGCCGGCCGTTCTAATGTCGGGAAATCCAGTTTCATCAATACACTGTTGGGGCGTAAAAATCTGGCGCGTACCTCCAGTAAGCCTGGAAAGACACAGCTGCTCAATTTTTATAATATTGATGATAAGCTGCGCTTCGTAGATGTTCCGGGATACGGTTATGCCAAAGTATCTAAGTCTGAGCGAGCTAAATGGGGCAAAATGATTGAAGAGTATCTAGTGACACGCGATAATTTGCGTGTAGTTGTTAGTTTAGTAGATATGCGTCACGCACCGACAGCGGATGATATTCAGATGTATGAATTTCTTAAATACTATGAAATTCCTGTTATTATGGTGGCAACTAAAGCTGATAAAATTCCTCGGGGTAAATGGAATAAGCAGGAATCTCTTATCAAAAAAGCTTTTAATTTTGAGCATGATGACTATTTTATTGTCTTTTCTTCCCAGACTCGTCAAGGGTATGATCAGGCTTGGGATACTATTTTAGAGTGTCTGTAAAGAGGAGGGCAAAAACTTGTCCAGTATTCTTGTTTTGGTATAAGTCTTTGGCCCAGTGATTGGCTAGCTTTCTTTTTGTCACAAAGCCAAGGCAGAAAACCTAAATAAATGTGATGAACAGCGTTCATCTTATTTCCCGATTAAAAAGGTCTGGGGAGAGACAGAGACCGTTTCAGGTCACCGCCTAGAAATTAGGGAGTGGTGAGAACCAAAATTTTCAATTTTTGGGTTCTTTCCCCACTCCCTTTTTCATACTTTTTGCGCTTTTTCCTTTTTATAGTAAGGATAATACGTAATATTAATTATGTAAAACAATAGCGGCTATAATATTTCTGCGCCCTCAATTTCTGAAAGTTTAATATGACGATAAAAGCTTTTTTGTGTTTATGGTCGCTTTTTTTACTTTTTTAAGCTAAAATATTATGAGGAATATAACGAGAGAAAATAGAAAATGACGCAAAAAATTGGACTTGGACGTGCCCACAGCAAAATTATCCTAATTGGTGAGCACTCAGTGGTTTATGGGTATTCAGCCATAGCCCTGCCTTTGAAAAATATTGAAGTCGTTTGCCGTGTGCAGGAAGCCCAGAAGCCCATGGAGATTGATATTGCTGATCCTTTGTCAACTGCGGTTTTTGCTGCTTTGGAATACCTAGAGAAGGCAGATGAAAAGCTATCAATTGTGATTGAATCTAATGTTCCTGAAAAACGAGGGATGGGGTCATCAGCGGCAGTAGCTATCGCAGCTATTCGAGCAGTGTTTGATTATTTCGACAGATCCTTATCAGGTCCAGTTCTGGAAATGCTAGCTAATCAGGCAGAAATTATTGCTCATGAAAATCCTAGTGGCTTGGATGCAAAGACATGCTTGAGCGACACTGCTATCAAATTTATCCGAAATTTAGGATTTTCAGAGATGCCTATTGATTTGGGGGCTTACCTAGTGATTGCTGATACAGGTATCCATGGGCATACACGCGAGGCGGTTCAAAAGGTACGTAATTTGGAAGAAAAAGCCCTACCCTATTTACACCGTCTGGGTGACTTGGCAAATCTTATTGAAGTGGGAATATTGGCCAAGGATTTGTCTGTGATTGGGCAGGCAATGAGTCAAGCCCATCAAGAATTGGATCTCTTAGGGGTTTCGAGTCCAGAAGCCAATCACTTAGTCCAAGTCGCCCAAGCTAAAGGGGCAATTGGTGCAAAAATGAGTGGGGGAGGCTTAGGTGGCTGTATTATTGCACTTTGCCGATATGAAAAAGAAGCACAGGATATGTCTCACATGCTAAAAAAAGAAGGAGCGGCCAATACGTGGATAGAAAGTCTGTAAATGTAAAATCCTATGCCAATATTGCTATTGTCAAATACTGGGGGAAGGCTGACACACGAAAGATGATTCCAGCTACTAGCAGCATTTCGCTAACTTTGGAAAATATGTATACAGAGACTAGTCTGTCTTTCTTACCAGAAACTGCTGAAGCAGACCAATTTTACATTGATGGAGTTTTGCAGAGTCAAGCTGAGCATGACAAGATGACGAAAATCGTTGATTTTTTCCGCAAGGATCGAAAAGATCGTGTCTGTATTGATACTGTTAATAATATGCCGACTGCAGCAGGACTTTCCTCCAGTTCCAGCGGTTTATCAGCCTTGGTTAAGGCTTGCAACCAACTGTTTGATTTTGGTCTTAATCAAACCCAGCTGGCTCAATATGCCAAGTTCGCCTCAGGATCATCTGCTCGTTCATTCTTTGGACCACTTTCGGCTTGGGATAAGGATACAGGTGAGATTTATCAGGTGAAAACCGACTTAGAATTGGCTATGATTATGCTAGTTTTAAATGATCAGCCCAAAACTATTTCCAGTCGTGAAGGAATGAAACGCTGTACAGAAACGTCTAGCAATTTTGAACAATGGGTCCGGCAGTCTGAAATTGATTATCAGGATATGTTGACCTACCTAGCTAGAAATGATTTTCATAAGGTCGGCCAGTTAGCAGAATCCAATGCCTTGCTGATGCATGCAACAACGAGTGCAGCTCAGCCTCCATTTTCATACTTAACTCAGGAATCTTACAAAGCTATGGAGTTTGTTAAATCATTACGCCAGCAGGGGTATAGTTGCTATTTTACTATGGATGCAGGGCCAAATGTTAAAGTTCTCTGCCGTCAGGAGGACCTAGATCAACTCGTCCCGATTTTTCAGGAACACTATCGTACGATAGTATCAAAAACAAAGGATCCTGCTCATGACTAAATATAGCGTACAGACTGGCGGTAAGCTCTATATCGCAGGTGAATATGCTATTTTGACGCCAGGACAAGTGGCTCTTATCAAGCATATCCCAATTTATATGAGTGCAGAGATTGAGTCAGCATCTCGCTACCAGCTGAGCTCAGATATGTTCGGCTACATTGCCGATATGACGCCAGACAGTAGCTATGCCTTGATCCAGGAAACGATAACTGTTGCTAATTCCTTTCTAGTCAGTCAAGGGCTGAAGCCTCACCCCTTTGCTCTTACTGTCAGTGGCAAAATGGAGAAGGAGGGTAAAAAAATTGGGATAGGCTCTAGTGGTAGTGTAACGCTGCTGGTTTTGAAGGCAATGGCAGCTTTATACCATCAAGATTGGTCGGAGGAACTCCTTTTTAAATTGGCAGCCTATACCTTGCTCAAGCGAGGAGATAATGGTTCTATGGGTGACTTGGCCTGCATTGCCTACGAGAATTTAATTCTTTTTACCTCTTTTGACCGCTCCCAAATACGCAGCTGGATTGAGACTGCTGATTTAGGGGATGTTTTAAAGAGAGACTGGGGCTATCGTATTGAACCAATTAAAACTGCTCTCAATTGTGATTTTTTGGTAGGATGGACCAAGAAGCCTGCCATTTCTGCGAACATGATTAATCAAGTGAAGTCAGCCATTACCCCTCGTTTTTTAGAGCAGACGCAGGCAGCTGTTATGTCTGTAGCAGAGGGTCTAAAAGTTGGGGACAAGGGAGCCATTAAGGAGCAGTTACAAAGGGTTAGCCAATTGTTGAAAGATCTCCACCCAGCCATTTATACTCAGGAACTATTGAATTTAGAGGCGGCCGCAGAAAATTTAGATGCTGTTGCTAAATCCTCGGGTGCAGGTGGTGGCGACTGTGGTATCGCTCTGTCTTTTGACGAGGTTCATAGTTGCATTCTGGAAAAACAGTGGCGAGAAAAAGATATTGAAATACTACATAGAGAGAAATGGTGAGTTGGTGAGCTAGCTCCTTGAATCCTTGGCGATCTACTTTTTATAGTTTGTTGCCAATAGAACCGCCGATAATTTGTCTGGTAGAAAATTGCTGTAGCTGGCACAATTCCAGCTGATCCAACGCTTTAAAATTATAGATAGAGCGTTTGTGCCAGTTCGCACAGTGAATTTACTAAATGCAACCGATTTATCGGATTGTTTGGCTGGTGAGATAGATACAGAAGGCAGACTATTTTTTGAATTGAGGAAATACATGAGCAACCGTAAAGATGACCACATTAAGTATGCCCTTACCTACAAAGCACCTTATAATAGCTTTGATGATATGGAGCTGATTCATTCATCTCTCCCTCAATATGACTTGTCGGACATTGATCTCAGTACACACTTCGCTGGACGTGATTGGGAGTTTCCCTTTTATATCAATGCCATGACTGGAGGGTCAAGTAAGGCTAGGAGCATTAATCAAAAATTAGCCCAAGTTGCCGAAAGCTGTGATTTGCTGTTTGTTACGGGCTCTTATAGCGCAGCCCTGAAGAATTCTAACGATGACTCTTATGATGTTAGAAAGATTGCACCTGAAGTGCTTTTGGGAACAAATATTGGATTGGATAAACCAGTTGAGTTGGGCTTGCAGACTGTAGCAGCAATGCGGCCCTTACTGTTACAGGTTCATCTCAACCTCATGCAGGAACTTCTTATGCCTGAAGGGGAGCGAACCTTTAAAACTTGGCGGTCACATTTAACTGATTATGCCAGCCAAATTTCTGTGCCTCTTATCCTAAAAGAAGTCGGTTTTGGTATGGATATAAAAACAGTAGAATATGGGTTGGAGTCAGGTATCCAAACATTTGATATTTCTGGACGTGGAGGAACGAGTTTTGCCTATATCGAAAATGAGCGCGGGGGGAATCGTTCTTACCTTAATAACTGGGGGCAGTCAACCGTTCAAACCCTGCTTAATCTGCAGACTCTAACAAATCAGGCTGAAATTTTAGCCAGCGGTGGAGTTAGAAATCCACTTGATATGGTCAAAGCATTTGTTCTCGGTGCAAAAGCAGTAGGACTTTCGCGTACGATATTGGAGTTGGTTGAGCGCTATCCTGCTGGGAAAGTTATTGAGATAGTCAACGGTTGGAAAGAGGATCTTCGTCTGATTATGTGTGCTCTCAACTGTCAAAATTTAAGCGAACTAAGGCTGGTTGACTACCTACTTTATGGAAAACTAAGTGAGGCCAATCGCTAATTTTCGGTCAAAATAATTGACCTTTCTTAACTAAGAGCATAAACTAAAGAAGAAAGAGAGGGAATATTATGATTGAAATGACTTATACAGATGCTTATCAAATTGAACGCCATCAAAAATTTGAGAACCCTAATGACTTTATCAGAGCTCTTATGGGCTGTTCAACTGTTCCGGAGTATTACCCTGTAACCAGCCTGACCTATCATGGAAAAGACCTTGGCTTTCATGGAACTTTTGGGGAGCTATTTAAGACATTTGTAAATTTTGATTGGGCTCCTTTTGAAGCGTAAATAAAGTAGTGAAATGCAAATGCCAGTGCTCGAGAGCAACTGTTGTTGCTTTTTAGCTACTGGACTGTTTAAGGGGTCGCCTAAAGATAAGGAAGCGCCCCATGATAAGGACCGCCAATCAACCACTGCGTCAATCTGGTAAATCTAGATAATGCTAAAGAGTCTGAACTTTTGTTTCAGACTCTTATTTTTTTATGGTTTCATGCCCTAGTTTTTAGCTTTTCTCTTTGAGAAAAATAAAGAAAACCACCAGCTAAGCTGATGACTCTAACAAGGCTTTAAACTCCCATTTATTCGCGAACGCGAAAGCACTTTATAGCATGCAGTACGCAATGGCAATATATTGTAAAGTTGATGCTAAGAGAATAAAGAGGTGCCAAATCATATGGTCGTAAGGCTGTTTTCTGGAGTAGAAAAAGGCTCCGACAGTGTATGATAACCCTCCTGCCAGCATCAATACCCAAAAGGTTGGCTCTGTCTTGGCAATAACGGCAGGAATAATAAAGATAATCAGCCATCCCATCAAAAGATAAAGAAGCAGGCTAAATTTTTCATTGATTCGTTTGGCAAAAATTTTGTAAAGAATCCCGTAGATAGTTGTCCCCCACTGTAGAACGATGATGAGATAACCAAGCCAGCCACCAACCAAGGATAGAGCTACTGGTGTGTAAGAACCAGCAATAGCGATATAGATCATGCTGTGATCAATAATGCGCAGAACATACTTTTGAGGAGAGTCATACTGCATGGCGTGATAAATTGTAGAGGAGAGGAACATTAAAAATAAACTGATAACAAAAATAGACATACCGACAGCTGCTTTGATCCCGTAGACTTGGTGGCTGTAAGACGCTGTAATGGGAAGCAAGACAAGCATCGCTACCGAACCGACAGCATGAGTAACACTATTTGCAACCTCTTCACCAAAAGAAAGGCGCTTGCTAAGTTTTAGAGTTTGTGCTGCATTCATTTTTGACCTCCTTGAAGGTTGAGGGCGAGTTTGTGCGTATGATGATAAAGTTTTAATGTTTGGCAGGCTGATACGATAATCTCGGGGATATCTCGATCCTGTTCGCCATTCATGCAGGACACAAAGGCATCATAATACCTTTGTGACTGGTTATCAGCCGTCAAAGCTTCTAAAACTTGGCCTAATTCCTGGATGGAAAATACCGGTTTGAAAGTAGTGATAGCGATCAAGCGGGCAAGTTGTTTACGACTGTATTTCTTTTTGACCGGTTTTTCAACCAGACCATGCTTAACATAATTATTAATCATCGAAGAGGTCAAGCCTTTATCATTAGGAACGGCAGCGGGTGCTGCTAGCTGGTTGACATAAAGCAAAACTTGGTCTAAATATAAATCAATATTGGGAAGTTCTTCCCATTTGGGATAAGCGGTTGTCATAAGATTACTATCCTCCTTTCATCTAGTTTTAATAACTAGATTATACATTTATAAAAACGGAAGTCAAGGAAAAACGGTTAAGATAAACTAACTTGCACCTCAAAAGTTAGACAGAAAATCTAACAATTGGGGTCAGTACAAACCAGCACTGTTTTATCCTTGGCTAAACTTTAGAGCATTTTCCTTTTTTCACTCTGTAAGGTGCTTAAATTACGCGCCCTACCTTGCTAAGCCTGGTATTTTATGGTATATTTTGAACATTAAACGCCTCTGGCGCAAAAAGGAATTAAACATGAAAAAACGCTATATTACAGGATTCGACGGCTTAAGAACAATTGGTCTTCTGGCTGTTATTCTCTATCATATCTATCCTTCTATATTTAGGGGTGGCTACCTCGGGGTTGCCCTCTTCTTTGTGCTATCTGGCTATTTAATCACAGATCTCCTATTGAAAGAGTATGAGGCGACTGGTGGAATTGATATTAAATCCTTCCTGCTCAGACGCTTCAAGCGGCTCTATCCCAATATGGTAGCAGTAATACTCCTAAGTACCGTTTATATGTATTTTTTCCAAAGGAATCTCCTGAATGGTATACGCATGGTCTTTGTCTCCAGTATTTTTTCGGTCAATAATTGGTGGCAGATTGCTAAAGGAGGATCCTATTTTGCCAAGCTGATAGCAGAGGCGCCTTTTCAGCATTACTACAGCCTATCAATCGAAGGGCAGTTTTATCTGTTCTGGCCATTGATTATTATCCTGCTGATGAAGGTCTTTAAAAATAGGCGTACCCTGATTTTTAACGTATTGGATGTTATCCTACTTTTATCCTTCTTGGAAATGTCTTTTCTCTATCGCATGCATGTCGATCCGACAAGGATATACTACGGAACAGATACTAGGCTTTTCAGTATTTTAATGGGAGCTGCACTGGCTTTTGTCTATCCTAGTGATAAGGCGGCAAATATCCGTCTATCTCAACTGGATCGGCGGGTGTTCAACGGTATTGCTCTGACCAGCATGCTTGTCCTGGGCATTTGTTTTTTCTTTTTGCCTGACCAAGAGTGGTTCACCTACAGAGGGGGAATGTGGCTCTTTAGCTTCTTGTCATGTATCCTCATCGCTACCATAGTCCATCCCCAATTGCGTGTTAATAGATGGCTGTCCAACCCTATAACGGCTTATTTAGGGACTCGTTCTTACGGCATGTACCTCTGGCAGATTCCTATTCTAACTTTCGCAGAGTTAAAGCTGCCTAATCCCAAATCCCCCTTATCGGTTCTGATTGCTTTAGCTCTCGTAGTTGTTTTAACAGAGATAACCTATCGATTGGTAGAAGTCCCTTTGCGGCGGATTACTTGGCGGCAAATTCGTGAATTTTATGCTCGAAAAGGTCATCCCTTCCCGTTCAAGTGGCCTTTAACGCTGATGACAGGGCTAGCTGTAATTGCTGCACTTACCCTTGTTTTTACCGCACCCGACAAAACAGCTGCCCAGAACAAGATAACCGATCAGCTAAAACAAAACGAAGCGAAAATGACTCACCAGCAGCAAAATCCGCAACCAGCTGGAACGCCGGCTGACCCTGCTATCCTCAATAAGTATGGTATAAGCCAAGAGGAGTACGATACTGTTAATCAGAAGAAAGTCGGTATTTTGGGTGATTCTATGATTGCCATGACTTACGATGATCTACTAGAAGTCTTCCCCAATGCTTTCTTTGACGGGGCAACTGGCCGTAAACCTGAGCATGCCTTAGAAACTGTACAGGAGGCGGTGGCTAACCATCCGGATCTCGATACCCTAGTCATCGGTATTGGTATAAATCGTGATGAAAATGGTGCGACACTTCAAGCCAGCCAGATTGATCAGGTCATGGCAGCAGCAGGGGATCGTCAGGTTTATTGGATCAATATCAATCTTGAAAAGTCACAGTATTATTGGACCAACGATGTCAACCAAGTCCTTAATGAAGCTGATCAAAAATACGACAATCTGCATATCATTGATTGGTATGGCCTGTCCCATGATAAAGAAGGTCAACTTCTAACTGAAGATATGACCCATCCTAATGACCAAGGAGCTATTGCCTACACTAAAATAATCGCTGATACTCTGTCTAAGGAGTAGCTCTTACCTTGAAGGATGTTGCAAAAAAGAACTGGATCTTGTCAATCCAGTTCTTTTACTATGGCTTGGGCAGTTTCCAGATTCATGTGCTCAGCTTGCAATAGCTGATCAACAACTTGAGTAATCTGTTTGTCTGTCGCTCCTGCCTGTAGGGCCAAGGATTTTGCCTGAAGCTTCATGTGTCCCGCTTGAATACCGGTACTGACAAGAGCCTTAAGGGCTGCGAAGTTTTGCGCCAGTCCGAGTGAGACGATCAAGCCTGCCAAGGTTTTAGCATCAGGATTTCCCAATAATTCAAAAGCAGTCTGAACACTAGGGTTTAGACCGATAGAGCCCCCCTTAGTTGCGATTGGCATAGGTAAGGTCATCCGTCCAATAATTTGCTTAGCATCCAGATCAACTGTCCATTGAGAGAGACCACGGTAGCTGCCCGAAGCACTAGCATAGGCATGACAGCCGGCCTCGATGGCTCGCCAGTCATTACCAGTGGCTAAGACTAGGGCATCAATGCCGTTGAAAATTCCCTTATTATGCGTTGCTGCTCGATAGGAGTCGACTTGGGCTAAGCGAGAAGCCAAGTCTATCTTATACGCGAGTTCTCTGGCCTCTGCTTTTTTGCGGCTGAGGAAGCGCCAATCAAGCCGACACTCAGCTGTGACCAAACTTTCAGTCGCATAGTTGGACAAAATTGCCATTAAACAGCGGCCCTCAGAAAGCTTCTCTAGGGTAGGAGATAGGGCTTCCATCATGGTATTGACGATATTGGCTCCCATTGCTTCTTTGGTGTCGACACTTATATACACAATAAGAAAACTATCCTTGTGCTCTATCCAAAGTTCACGGGCACCGCCGCCGCGCTTAAGAATTGAAGGATGGGCTGCATTGGCCTGAGAAATCAAGGTTTTTGTGTGGGCTAAGATAGTTTGACCAGCGACCTCTTGTTCTGGAACATCAGTCAAGGTGATTTGGCCAATCATCCGTCTTTGGTGGACCTTGGTGGTAAAACCTCCCGAGCGCCTAATCAACCTAGCTGCGTAACTGGCTGCAGCAACAACAGAAGGTTCCTCGGTCACCATAGGGAGATGGTAAGTCTTGCCATCAATCAGAAAATCAGGAGCCAAGCTCATAGGCAGCGCTAAACGTCCGATGACATTCTCTGCTATCTGATCGGCTCTAGCTAGTGGCAGTAGCTCTCCCTGAGTCAAGCTATCCAATGCGCAATGAGATAGCAGTTGGCTTTCTTTCAGATATTCCCAACGCTCAGCAGGATTTTTTTTTGAAAAACCTCTCCAAGAAACCATATTATCCCTTTCAAATATTCGTATTTTGCAAGTAGAATTATAGCATAAATGAATATTTTCTGTAACTTCCAAGAGGTTTCTGGTATAATGAGCTGGAATAGATTTCTTATAAATGAGGAGAACAAAATGACAATAAAAATTGGTTTGCTTGGTTTTGGAACGGTTGCCAGCGGGATTCCTTTTTTACTTCAAGAAAATGGCGATAAAATCTCAGCAGCGGCTCGCGCAGAATTTGAAATTGCTAAAGTATTGGTCAAGGATGACGAAGAAAAAAATCGTTTGCTGGCAGCAGGTCACCAGTATAATTTCGTGACGAGTATAGATGATATTGCCAACGATTCTGATATTCAGATTGTTGTGGAATTGATGGGACGTATTGAGCCTGCCAAGACCTTTATTACCAAGGCCTTAGAATCTGGTAAACATGTCGTTTCAGCTAACAAAGACCTGATTGCAACCCATGGCAAAGACTTGATTGCACTGGCACAAGACAAGGGTCTAGCTTTCTACTACGAAGCAGCAGTAGCGGGCGGTATTCCAATCTTACGTACTCTGGCCAATTCTTTGACCTCTGATAAGGTGACGCGCATTCTTGGAGTACTTAATGGTACGTCCAACTTCATGATGACTAAAATGGTCGATGAAGGCTGGACCTATGAGCAGGCTCTCAAGACAGCCCAAGAACTGGGCTATGCCGAAAGTGACCCTACCAACGATGTTGAAGGGATTGATGCAGCCTATAAAGCGGTTATTCTCAGTCAATTTGGATTTGGGATGACGATTGATTTTGATCAGGTAAGCCACCAAGGACTTTCCACCATTACACCTGACGATGTTGCAGTCGCACAAGAGCTGGGTTATGTTATCAAGTTGGTTGGTGATGTTCGCGAGACGGCATCGGGGATTTCAGCGGAAGTATCTCCAACCTTCTTGCCCAAGGAACATCCGCTGGCCAGTGTCAATGGTGTCATGAACGCCGTCTTTGTTGAATCAATCGGTATTGGCGAGTCCATGTACTACGGACCGGGCGCAGGACAAAAGCCTACAGCAACTTCAGTTGTTGCTGATATCATCCGTATCGGCCGCCGTGTAACGGATGGCAATGTCGGGAAATCCTTTAATGAATTCAACCGTCCGACTCAGTTGGCTCATTCTGATGATGTCAAGAGTGGTTATTATTTCTCGTTGACTGTTCCGGATAAAAAGGGACAGATTCTGCGTCTGGCGCAAATCTTTAATGGCGAAGATATTTCCTTCTCTCAAGTCTTACAGCAACGAGGGGATGGTGAGAAGGCTCATATCGTGATTATCACCCATGCTCTTAGCCTAACCCAGTTAGAAAATGTTAAGGCTAAACTGCAGGCTGAGAATGATTTTACCTTGGTTAATAGCTTCAAGGTACTAGGAGACTAAACGGATATGAAAATTACGGTTCCAGCTACATCAGCTAATATCGGCCCAGGTTTTGATTCGGTCGGCGTTGCCCTCTCGAAGTATCTGACGATTGAAGTCCTAGGAGCAGCGAAACGTTGGGAAATCAGCCATGATTTGGGCGATAATGTTCCAACGGATGAAGAGAACCTGCTGGTAAAAACAGCCCTGAAAGTTGAGCCAAGCCTTGCGCCTCAGCGCATCAGGATGGTTTCTGATATTCCTTTAGCACGCGGCTTGGGGTCATCAAGTTCTGTTATTGTGGCGGGTATTGAGTTGGCAAATCAAATAGCTGATTTACAACTTTCCGCTCAGGACAAGCTTAAGATAGCCGTAGAGATTGAGGGCCACCCTGACAATGTAGCCCCTGCTATCTTCGGTAATTTAGTTGTCGCTAGCTATGTTGACGGGCGTACGGATCATATTGTGGCTGATTTTCCAGATTGTGATTTTATTGCCTTTATTCCCAACTATGAATTAAAAACAAGCGACAGTCGAGATGTTTTGCCAGAAACTCTCGCTTATAAGGAAGCAGTTGCGGCTTCGTCAATTGCTAACGTAGCTGTTGCGGCCTTGCTGAAGGGGCAGTTAGAGACAGCTGGACATGCCATACAAAGCGATAAATTCCATGAACGCTACCGCCAACAATTGGTCAAGGAATTTTCTCCTATCAAGGCTGTTTCCCAAGAAAACGGAGCTTATGCCACCTATCTATCCGGTGCCGGCCCAACCATCATGACTATCGCTCCTAGAGAGAGCAGTCAAGCAATTGTTCAGCAAATTACTGCACTTGACCTAGATGGAGAGCTAGCTGTTTTGAGTGTGGATCCAAGAGGGGTTCATCTCAGCTAAAATTCAAAAAGGATTGCTGCTTAGGTGTCTGCTCCTATCTCCTACAGACTTTCTTTGCTCTCTGATGGAATTTTTGCTCAGGTGTGAATTCGTGTATAACACCTTTTGTATTGGACTGTAGTGGTCATTCCAGACGGTTATTGTCCCCTTTGTAGATGGTCAGATATTGCTCTCTAGGAATCAAAACCTTGAGCGAACAGCTCTTGGTTTTTTCGTAATAAGCTAATTTCTGAGCTGATAAAATCAATAAAAAATAAGAGGAACTTATGAATTACCAAGAAGCCCTAGATTGGATTCATGATAGATTAAAATTTGGTATTAAACCTGGCTTGAAACGCATGGCCTGGATGCTCAATGAATTAAATAATCCGCAAAAGGAGCTGCGTGCTATTCATGTGGTTGGTACCAACGGCAAGGGCTCTGTTGTCAATTATCTCCAGCATATCTTTTCCGAAGCAGGCTATGAAGTGGGGAGCTTTACCTCACCATATATTATGGATTTTCGCGAACGTATTTCACTCAATGGTCAGATGATGTCCCAAGAGGATCTCATTAGCTGTGTCGATGTCGTCAAACCTGTTGTTGAACGACTGGATTTGGAAACAGAACTCGACTCAGCTACTGAATTTGAAGTTATTACCCTAATAATGTTCATCTATTTTGGTCGCTTGCACCCTGTTGATATCGCTGTGATAGAGGCTGGTATGGGAGGGCGTGACGACTCAACCAATCTCTTTAAGGCTCTGGCTGTTGTATGCCCATCTATTGGCCTTGATCATCAGGCTGTCTTGGGGCAGACTCATGCGGAAATCGCAGCCAATAAGGCTGCAGTCCTAAAGGGTGGGGAGCTGCTTATTATAGCTTTAACTCAACAAGAAGCTCGACAAGTTTTCTTAGAACGTGCTAAAACAGTCAGTTCGCCAGTCTTTGAATTCGGTAAGGATTTTACCCTTGAAAGAGCGGAGGATGGTCTAACCTTTCGAGCAGCAGGGGGGACATTAACTGCCCTGACCCTTGCTATGCCGGGGCAGCATCAATTGATAAATGCTGCCTTGGCCGTTCAGACGGCCCTGCAAGTCAAGTCTAGCTATCCTAGGATTAATGAACGAGCTATTCGACAGGGACTGGCTAACGCTAAATGGCTGGGGCGAACGGAGCTTATGGCTGATAATCTTATGATTGATGGTGCCCACAATAGTGAAAGCATAGCAGCTCTGGTAGAGTTGCTGCAAAGCGACTACGCCGATAGAAAATTGCACTTCCTGTTTGCCGCTATTGATAGTAAACCAAGTGCTGCTATGCTAAAGCAATTGGCAGATATTGGTCAGGTAACTGTCACAACCTTTCCTTATCCTAACAGCCTTCCTTTGAGTAAATATCCTAAACGGTACCCCCAGATTGAGGATTTTTCTGCATGGTTTCATACGATCTATCAAAGGGAATCAGGGGACTTCTATGTGGTTACAGGCTCTCTTTATTTTATTGCACAGGTACGCCAGTGGCTTTTGAAAAGTCAGTTTAATTAGGGTATAATAAAAGGCATATTAATGATTAGTAAGAGGAAATTATGATAGATCATAGAAAAGCAGAAGAGGCCATCTACCAACTGCTGGAAGCCTTGGGAGAGAACCCTGAGCGCGAAGGATTGCTAGAAACTCCTAAGCGTGTTGCAAACATGTACGCTGAAATGTTTTCAGACTTGCATCAAGATCCCAAGGAACAATTTACCGCTGTCTTTTCTGAAGAGCATGACGAGGCTGTCTTAGTCAAGGATATTCCTTTTTATTCCATGTGCGAGCACCACTTGGTACCTTTTTATGGTGTTGCTCATGTCGCTTATCTTCCAAGTCAAGGAAAGGTCACCGGTCTTAGCAAGTTAGCTCGAGCTGTGGAGGTAGCCAGTAAGCGTCCTCAGCTGCAAGAGCGGCTGACTGAGCAAGTAGCGACCGCCTTGGAGGAGGCTCTGTCCCCTCGTGGCGTCTTTGTCATGGTAGAAGCAGAGCATATGTGCATGACCATGCGAGGAATCAAAAAACCGGGTAGTAAAACTGTTACGACTGTTGCTCGCGGTTTATTTAAAGATGATTTTAATGAGCGGCAAGAAATTCTTAACTTAATCAGAGGATGATAAGATGAAAATTGGACAGTTTGATATAGCAGGAAAGGCCTGTATCATGGGAGTGCTCAATGTCACCCCCGATTCTTTTTCTGACGGTGGCTCTTACCTGACAGTTGACGCAGCCCTTAAGCAGGTTGAAGAAATGATTGCAGCAGATGCGGCCATTATTGATGTAGGGGGAGAATCGACACGGCCCGGTGCTAATTTTGTCAGCCAAGAAGAAGAAATCGCTCGCATTGTTCCTATTATTAAGGCTATTAAGGCTAATTATGATATTCTTGTTAGCGTTGATACTTATAAGACAGGGACAGCTAAGGCAGCTCTAATAGCCGGTGCCGATATTTTAAACGATGTCTGGGCTGGTTTGTACGATGGGGAAATGCTTGCGCTGGCAGCCTCAAATCAGGTTCCCATCATTCTCATGCATAATCAAAAAGATGAAATTTATAAGGATATTACACAGGACGTAGCTGATTTTCTGACCCAACGTGCTCAAGCTGCCCTCGAAGCTGGAGTGCCCAAGGAAAATATCTGGATTGATCCAGGCTTTGGATTCGCTAAAAATGCCCAGCAGAATTTAGACCTGCTCAAGGGACTAGATCGTATCACTGGGTTGGGCTATCCCGTTCTCTTTGGGATTTCCCGCAAGCGCGTGGTCGATTATTTACTTGGCGGTAATACCCAAGCGGTAGAACGCGACATGGGGACCGCCGCCCTATCAGCCTATGCCATTGAGAAGGGCTGTCAAATTGTACGTGTCCACAATGTCGGGGCTAATCGCGATATTGTTAAGGTCATCAGTCAGCTAGTGTGAGGTAGTAATGGATAAAATAATTCTAGAGGGGTGTCGCTTTTATGCTTATCATGGAGCTATGCCTGAAGAGAACGCCCTCGGTCAAGTTTTTATTGTTGACGTTGAATTAGGCCTTGACCTAGGTTCAGCTTCCCAGACAGATGAGCTAGCCGATACTGTTCACTATGGACTGATTTTTGAAACCATCAGACATGAGGTTGAAAACCAGACTTATCAACTGTTGGAAGGCCTAGCAGGGGCTATCTGCCAAGATATTTTTGAACAGTTTTTGCCCATTCAGACAATAAAAATTAAAATTACTAAGGAGAATCCACCCATTAAGGGACACTATAATCGGGTGGGTATCGAATTGGAGCGCCGCCGATGACCGAGGTCTATCTCAGTTTAGGTTCCAATATGGGAGATCGCCAGACTTATTTGAAACAGGCGTTGGCACGCTTATCGGCCTTGCCTCAAACGCAATTGAAAAGTCTATCGTCTATTTACGAAAGTCAGGCTTGGGGGGTGACAAATCAAGCTGATTTTCTCAATCTTGCTTGCAAACTGGAGACCCAGCTACCTCCTTTAGCCTTGCTCCATTTCTGTCAGAGTATTGAGAGAGATTTGGGGCGTGTACGCCACCAGCATTGGGGGCCGCGGACACTGGACATCGACATCCTGCTCTACGGTCAAGTAACTATGGACAATCTTGAGCTCCAGCTACCTCATCCCTATATGACCCAGCGAGCCTTTGTGCTAGTGCCGCTTTTAGAAATCGAAGCAGAGCTGACTGAACCTTCGACTGGCCTTTCCTACGCCAGTTACCTGGCAGAGTTAGATTGTTCTGGTATCAGATTAAACTCTTGAAGCCTATCGCAAAAATCTTTAGTTTTTGGTATAATATTATCGGCCTTGTGCCGATTTTTTGTACTCATTGAAAATCAAAACGATATCTTGTTTTGCAGATAAAGGAAAGCTATGGGCTGTTTATCTCACCCTCACTTCAGAATGTCTGCATTCACAAGGGAACAAGTGGCTCCAACTTTCTTTGTCGCTTTTCGTCTGCGTTTAATCGGCCGGGAGCTGTCGCTTTCAGAGTGATTTTGTTTGAGTAATAGTACAGGATTTAGGACTCATAATGTTAGAAAAAATGAAAACAGCACTCGAAGGAATTGATATCCGTACCAATGAACCTTTGAGACATTACACCTATACCAAAGTCGGCGGACCAGCAGACTATTTGGCTTTCCCCCGCAATCGGTATGAATTAGCTCATATCGTAAAATTTGCTAATGGAAATGGCATTCCTTGGATGGTTTTGGGAAATGCTAGCAATCTCATTGTCCGCGAAGGTGGTATTCGTGGATTTGTTATCATGTTTGATAAACTTAGCACTGTAACTGTCAATGGATATACTATCGAAGCCGAAGCAGGGGCCAATTTGATTGAAACAACGAAAGTGGCCCAGTTTCATAGTCTGACTGGATTTGAATTTGCAGCTGGTATTCCGGGCAGCATTGGTGGGGCAGTCTTCATGAATGCTGGTGCTTATGGCGGAGAAATCTCGCATATTTTGGTTTCAATCCAGGTTTTAACCAAGACCGGTGAGGTCCGGGTGATTGAAGCACGAGATATGGCTTTTGGTTATCGTCGCTCAGCCATTCAAGAAACTGGTGAAGTCGTTATTTCTGCTAAATTCGCCCTCAAGCCGGGTGATTACAATCAGATAAAAAATGAAATGCAGCGGCTCAATCATCTGCGTCAACTCAAGCAACCTTTAGAATACCCATCCTGCGGCTCTGTTTTCAAGCGTCCTGTTGATCATTTTGCTGGCCAGCTGATTATGGAAGCTGGCCTAATGGGACATCGAATTGGCGGAGTTGAGGTTAGTAAGAAGCATGCTGGTTTCATGGTCAATGTCAATCAGGGGACAGCAGAGGATTACGAAAATCTGATTGCTGATGTTATCAATAAAGTAGAGCGGCACTCAGGTATCCGCTTAGAGCCTGAAGTTCGTATTATTGGAGATTATAGGTCTTAATGCTCAAAGAAAACTCATCAGACTGGATAAGGACTTAAGAAAATCCACTAATGCTGGATTTTTTATGCCAAGTCCTAAGTCAGCGGCGTAGCATGAGATTTTCCAAGAGTGCAAAGATGATTAGGAGGATAGATGCCTTTTGACCAATCCGATTATTGCCTTTAACAATGTGACAAAAACGTTTGAGGACAGTGGAGCACAAGTTCTTAAAAATATTAACTTCGAATTAGAAGAAGGAAAATTTTATACTCTCCTTGGAGCCTCTGGTTCTGGAAAATCTACCATTCTTAACATTATCGCCGGTCTGTTGGATGCTAGCACAGGCGATGTTTATCTGGATGGTAAGCGTATTAATGACGTTCCGATAAATAAACGGGATGTTCATACAGTTTTTCAGAACTATGCTCTTTTTCCGCACATGTCCGTATTTGAAAACGTGGCCTTTCCGCTAAAGCTTAAAAAAACTGATAAGAAAGAAGTGGAGAAGCGGGTCAGAGAAACTTTGAGATTGGTGCGATTAGAGGAATATGAAAAACGCTCCATCCAAAAGCTTTCAGGTGGCCAGCGCCAACGCGTTGCCATTGCACGCGCTATCATCAATCAACCCAAAGTTGTCCTCCTAGATGAACCTTTATCAGCTCTAGACTTGAAACTGCGCACTGAAATGCAGTATGAGCTGCGCGAGCTCCAGCAGCGCTTAGGAATTACCTTCGTCTTTGTTACTCATGACCAGGAGGAAGCCTTGGCCATGTCTGATTGGATCTTTGTTATGAACAACGGGGAAATTGTTCAGTCTGGCAGCCCAGTTGATATTTATGATGAACCGATCAATCACTTTGTTGCGACCTTTATTGGGGAATCAAATATCCTCAACGGTACAATGATCGAGGATTACTTAGTTGAGTTCAACGGCAAGCGTTTTGAGGCTGTTGATGGTGGGATGCGGCCTAATGAGCCCGTTGAAGTAGTAATCCGACCGGAAGACTTACAGCTCACCCTGCCGGAAGAGGGCAAGCTGCGAGTCACGGTAGATACCCAGCTTTTCCGCGGAGTTCACTACGAAATCATTGCACACGATGACTTAGGAAACGAGTGGCTGATTCATTCCACCCGTAAAGCCATTGAAGGAGAAGTGATTGGCTTAAACTTCACTCCTGAAGATATTCATATCATGCGTCTTAATGAAACTGAGGCAGAGTTTGACGCACGAATTGAGGAATATGTGGAAATTGAGGAACACGAGGAAGGCTTGCTAAATGCTATTGAGGAGGGGCGACATGAAGAAGAAGGCTAATCTCTTTGCCCTTCCCTATCTGCTCTGGCTTTTGCTTTTTGTTTTAATGCCTGTGACCTTAATTGTTTATCAGTCCTTTTTTAACTCTCAAGGGCAGCTTACCTTGAGTAATTATCAGACCTTTTTTAGTTCTTGGACTTATCTACAAATGGGTTTTAATTCGGTCTTCTATGCTGGTTTGATTACACTAGTAACTTTGCTGCTCAGTTATCCAACGGCTCTTTTTCTAACTCAGCTTAAACGCAAACAGCTCTGGCTAATGCTGGTGATCCTGCCAACTTGGATTAATCTTTTACTCAAGGCATACGCCTTCATGGGAATTTTTGGACACGAGGGCGGTCTCAATACCTTTTTAGCCTTTTTTGGTATTGGGCCAAAACAGTGGCTTTTTACTGATTTTTCCTTTATTTTTGTGGCTTCCTATATCGAACTGCCCTTTATGATTCTTCCTATTTTCAACGCCTTGGATGATATTGATCGCAATCTTATTTATGCTAGTAAGGATTTGGGTGCTAACGATTGGCAGACCTTTGCTCAAATAACCCTGCCGTTATCACTCAACGGTGTTAGAGCTGGTGTACAATCGGTCTTTATCCCCAGTCTCAGCCTTTTTATGCTAACGAGATTGATTGGAGGCAATCGTGTCATTACACTGGGAACAGCGATTGAAGAGCATTTTCTTATCACCCAGAATTGGGGCATGGGAGCTACCATCGGCGTCATCCTAATTTTAACCATGTTGGTGATTATGAAGTTGACCAAAGAAAGGAGGCAGGAATGAGGAGAAAGCTGTCAATACTCTATTTAGGAATCGTTTTTATCCTGCTCTACCTGCCAATTTTTTATTTGATTGTGTATTCTTTTAATCGTGGCGGGGACATGAACCATTTTACAGCTTTCACTTGGGAACATTACAGGCAAGTTTTTTCTGACAGTCATTTGATGCTGATTCTTACTCAGACTTTTTTTCTGGCCTTTCTCAGTGCACTCTTAGCTACGGTTATTGGTACATTTGGGGCGATTTTTATCCATCAATCTAAGCAGAGGAGTCAAAATACCATTCTTGCCCTCAACAATGTTCTCATGGTGTCACCTGATGTTATGACAGGAGCAAGTTTTTTGATTCTATTTACGCTTATTGGGTTTCATTTAGGAATGTGGTCGGTTCTGCTTAGTCATATTGCTTTCTCTATTCCCATTGTTGTGCTGATGGTCCTGCCCAGACTCAAGGCGATGAATCAGGATATGATTAATGCTGCTTATGATTTAGGAGCCAACCGACTCCAGATGTTAAAAGAAGTTATGTTGCCTTATCTGACCCCCAGCATTATCGCAGGTTATTTTATGGCATTCACTTATTCCTTGGATGACTTTGCTGTTACATTTTTCGTCACAGGTAATGGCTTTTCGACTCTAGCTGTTGAGATATACTCACGCGCCCGCCGCGGAATTTCCTTAGAAATCAATGCCCTGTCTACTATCATATTTCTCTTTAGTATCCTTTTAGTTATCGGTTACTATTTTATCAGCAAAGAAGAAGGGGGACAGGATGCGTAGGTTGTATTCATTTTTTGGCGGTCTGGTGATAATAGTATTGTTGTTAGCCCTAGCTATGGCAGCGGCAGAAAAGCAGAATTCCTCTACTTCTAAGGCTGATAGCCTCGTTGTTTATAACTGGGGTGACTATATTGACCCTGAGCTTCTTAGTCGATTTGAAAAAGAGACAGGTATCGATATTCAGTACGAAACCTTTGATTCCAATGAAGCTATGTATACCAAAATAGAGCAGGGGGGAACCCGTTATGACATTGCTATCCCTAGCGATTATATGATTGACAAAATGAAACAAGAAGAATTGCTCGTTAAGTTGGATAAATCTAGAATAAAGGGGTTCGACCACATCGGCAGAGAATTTTTGGGAAAGAGTTTTGATCCGCATAATGACTACTCTGTTCCTTATTTTTGGGGAACCGTTGGTATTGTCTATAATGATACTATGGTGGCCACCCCACCTCAGCACTGGTCAGATTTATGGCAGACAGATTATCACGATAGTATCATGCTTGTCGACGGTGCCCGTGAAGTCATGGGATTAGGCCTCAATGCGCTGGGGTACAGCCTGAACAGTAAAGATAGACAGCATCTTCAGCAGGCAGCCAATAAGCTCAACGGTCTTACTCCCAATATTAAAGCCATTGTTGGGGATGAAATGAAGGGATACCTGAAAAATGGAGATGCTGCCATCGGCGTCACTTTTTCTGGTGAAGCCCGCGAAATGACTGACAGCAATCCCCACCTCCACTATGTCTTGCCTAGTGAAGGTTCCAATTTATGGTTTGATAATATTGTCATTCCTAAAACGGTGCAAAATAAAAAAGCGGCCTATCGTTTTATCAATTTCATGCTTGAACCACAAAACGCTGCCCAGAATGCGGAATATATTGGTTACGCAACACCTAATGAAAAAGCAGAAGCGCTCCTGCCAAAGGAGCTTACAGCCGATAAAGCTTTTTATCCTTCAGATAAAGTTATCAGCCGACTGGAAGTCTACGACAATCTCGGTCAAAAATGGTTAGGGATCTACAATGATCTTTATCTTCAATTTAAAATGTACCGTCATTAAGTAAAAGGATGAGGAAAAATCGCTTTTCCCTCATCCTTTTATACGTAATCTTTAGGGTTACGATTTTAAGGAGATAAAGCTGCAACAATGAGGGGAGCCAATTTTTCCCAAGTGGAGTTCCTTAAAAGTACTTATTATTCCTCTGTTATTCTAAATTTAGGCTGTATTCAATTAAGGTACTAATTTTAAACTTTTTTTGTTAAAATAAAGTAGAAAGGCAGAAAAAGAGAGTAGTATGAAAATAGAGCGCGTCTATAATAATAATGTTGTTCAGGTCAATGAAAATGGACAGGAAGCTATTTTGATGGGCAAAGGACTGGGCTTCCAGAAAAAATCGGGCGACAGCATTGATCCAGAAAAAATCGAAAAACGGTTTGTTCTGCAGCAGAGTGATGATGTCCCAGCCTCTGATATGATGAGTGAGCTGGCCCGTGTTTATCTGGATTTAAGTAGCGAGGAACTTCAGCTTGTCCTCTCCATTATCGAGTATGGACAAGAAAGCCTGAAGCAGATTTTTGAAATCTCCCTCTATATCGCTTTGGCAGATCACCTCCAGTATGCTATACAGCGGACCAAAGAGGGAATCAGTCTGCAAAATCCTTTGGCCTGGGAAATTCGAAAATTTTATCCCAATGAGTATAAAATCGGTCAAAAAGCACTGGAGCTGATTGATGAGAGGATGCACCTCCGTATGGAAGAGAGTGAAGCGGCTTCTATCGCTCTGCATTTTATTAATGCTCAAAAGGATGGCAGCTTAGTTGAAACCAATCATCAGATTACACAAATTGTTGTCAATTGTTTAGAGATTGTTCGCTTGCATTTTGGACGGCTGGCAGCAGAAGATTCTGTTAGCTACAATCGTTTTGTGACCCATTTACAATATTTTGCGCAAAGGGTTGCCAGTGGAACCGTGCAGGGAAATAATGACGACTTTCTTTTTGAGCAAGTCCAAATTAACTATAAAGAAGCCTTTGCCTGCACCCAAAAAATTAAGGATTACATCCAGAGCCATTACCAGTTTGAAATGAGTAAAGATGAGCAAGTGTACTTAACCATTCATATCCAGCGTCAAAATGAGAGCTAGTTCGCCTGAACCCTGAAAAGCCTCGGTAAATATTTTAAAATTTTTTATGAAAACCCTTGCAATTGTAAGAAAAATTTGCTAATATAATAATCATTGAAGAGGATTGTTACTGGTAGGCAGGCAAAACCTAAATAAATGCGAAATAGTTTGCACTGGGAGTGCAGATAGCTGTTTAGTATTTGTTTAGGTTTTTTGTTTGCCAAACTAGCGACACTTCTGAAAATATATGCTAGCTAGCTGGGGTGGTTTAGAGGTGGTTTAGATAAACGAGTCATTCACGGCTTAGCATCTTATGAAAGGAGCCAAAGTATGGCTAAAGATTATACTGAATTAGCTCAGGATATTGTGGACCACGTCGGTGGTAAAGACAATATTGTGAAGCTTGTCCACTGTGTTACGCGTCTGCGTTTTACCCTCAAAGACGAAAGCAAGGCAGATGAGGACTATCTCAAGCAGCGTGACGGTGTTGTTACGGTCGTTAAAGCAGGCGGCCAATTCCAAGTTGTTATCGGCAACCACGTACCTGATGTTTATGATACGGTTCTTAAAGTAGCTGGTATCTCCGGTGACGGCGGCATCGATGTCGACGAGGGTGATGTCCCTAAAGGAAACTTGTTCGATCGCTTTATTGCCTTGGTCTCTGGCTTGTTCCAACCTATGCTCGGCGCTCTATCTGCAGCTGGTATGCTCAAAGGTTTGGTTGCTATCCTAGTAGCAGTAGGAGTTAAGGAAACTGATGGTCTCTATATCGTCTTGAATGCAGCTGGTGACGGATTTTTCCAATTCTTGCCCTTGATCTTGGCTCTAACTGCAGCTAAGCGCTTTAAGATGGATCAATTTACAGCTATTGCTCTCGGTTTTTCTTTAGTTTACCCGGATATTGCGGCAAGCTTTGCAAAAGGTGGAGTCACCTTTTTAGGGATTCCTGTCATTTTCCCAACATCAAGTTATCTGCAAACAGTTTTGCCTATCATCCTGACAGTATGGGTTGGATCTAAAATTGAACATTTCTTGAAGAAGGTTATTCCAGATGTTGTCAAGGTTTTCCTTGTTCCCTTCTTTGTTCTTTTAATAACAGTACCGTTAGCTTATTTGGCAATCGGTCCTGTTATGAATTATGCTAGTGACTTAGTTGGTCTAATCTTTACTAATATCTATAGTATTAGCCCAATTCTCTACGGTCTTATCCTTGGTGCTTTATGGCAAGTTATGGTTATGTTTGGACTTCACTGGGGTCTTGTTCCTTTGGCTATCCTTGAATTGCAGTCTAACCCATCAGGCTTTATCCTTGTAGCAACGACAGCTATCTGCTTCTCACAAGCAGGTTCGCTCATCAACATTATGATACGAACCAAGGAAGAAAAAGTACGTGAATTAGCTGTTCCAGCGATGATCTCAGCCTTCTTTGGAGTTACTGAGCCAGCAATTTACGGTATTACATTGCCTATGCGCACGCCATTTATCATGACTTGTATCGCCGGTGCTATTCAGGGTGCCTTCCTTGGTTTGATGAATGTCAAAATGTTTGTTATGGGTGGTCTTGGACTCTTTACTATTCCATCGTTCATTTCAGGTAAAAATCCAATGAACTTGACCTACTATCTGATTGCCATTGCAATGAGTTTCATCCTTGGTTTCGTATTGACACAATTTGTTAAAATTCCTTACCTCTACGGTGGACCTTCCGCAGCAGCTGAAACTAAAGAAGAAACAGAGGTAGAAGCCCAACCACTAAAGGAACTTAAACAAGAAATTGTTGCCTCACCAATGATTGGTAACGTGGTCAAGTTAGAAGATGTTCCTGATCAGGTCTTTGCCTCAGGAGCTATGGGCAAAGGGGTCGCGATTGATCCTACTGATGGGACTGTTGTTGCCCCTGCTAATGGTGAAATCACCCTCGTTTTCCCAACGGGTCATGCTGTCGGCATGAAGACTGAAAACGGTGCGGAGATTCTCATCCATATTGGTATGGACACCGTTTCTCTAGCTGGTAAAGGATTCAAGAGCCTAGTTGAAGTTGGCCAAAAAGTTGAAGCTGGTCAAAAACTTCTTGAATTCGATTTGGCAGTTGTCCGTGATGCTGGTCTGCCAGTTATTTCACCTGTCATTGTCACAAACTCAGCAGAATTCGACGATGTTTTGCTTACACAGGAAAGCCGCGTCAATGCAGGAGACTACCTCTTGACAGCGGTCAAATAAGTACAGATATGATGTTAGGGAGTTCCTCTGACATCATATTTTTAAGAAAAAATGTAAGCGCTGACAAGAATGGGAGAACTAAGCTTTAAAAGAAACTGGTTGATAAACTAGCGGAGGAAACTACTATGAAGAAATATTTAAAATATCTTATGATCGGACTTGCTTTAGTGACATTGGCTGCCTGCCAATCGGTCAATAGCAGCAAGAATCATTTTGATAATAAGGTTGAAAAGACTGTTGCTTCTGGAAAATTAAAAGGACATAAAGATGCCAAGAATAAGGCTATCGAATGGCTGGGGATTCCTTACGCTAAAGCCCCCGTTAAAAAACTTCGGTGGAAGGCGCCACAAAAGGTTGAAGACTGGAAGGGAACCAGAGATGTCACTAAAGCTGGTAAACAAAGTATCCAATTTTCAAATGGTAAAGTTACAGGTTCGGAAGATGCCCTAAATTTGGATGTCGTACGACCAGATAATAATAAAAAGAAGCTTCCAGTCATTGTTTTTATCCACGGCGGAAATAATCAGACTGGCTCTGCTCAAGAAATAAAAGGAAATAGTTTTGTTAAAGATGTTGACGCTGTCTATGTCTCTGTCAATTATCGCCTTGGAGCTCTCGGTTTCAATCCCTTGCAGGCTCTGAAAACTGGCACGGCTGAGGAAAATTCCGGTAACTATAGCTTACTTGATATTGCAGCGGCCTTGGACTGGGTCAAGGAAAATGTTGAAACGTTTGGTGGCGATAAAAATAACATCACTCTGGCGGGCTTTTCTGCTGGCGGCCGCGATGTCATGGCGACTCTTATCTCCCCTCTCTTTAAAAATAAGTATGATAAGGCTATTTCCTTCAGTGGCGGTATGACTTTGGCAGATACGACCCCTAGTCAGGAAACCTTTGCCAAAGCAATTGCACCATTGGTTGTTGAAGATGGAGTAAAGACCAGCGAAGAAGAAGCACAAAGCTGGCTTCAGACTGATAGTCAAGATGTACGCAATTACCTCTACAAAGTTGATGCTAAACGCTTAGCAAAACTGATGGGAAATGCCGGTATTCGGATGTCTGTCTTTCCTCATCTCTATAAGGATGGTACCGTTATCCCTAAGGAAGGATTTGCTACTAAAACTTACAATGATGTGCCTTTGATGTTGGTAACCGGTACAGATGAATTCTCGATGTTTGCAGCCAGTGATCCTTACTTCCAAGAAGACTTTAAGAGCGGCAACCTTTTCAAAGATCCTGAAAAGACAGCCGAATTTACTTATGCTAAAAAGTACGGCGGTCAGCTCTACCGCATGTCTAATACCATCGATAGTACGCGACAAATGGATGGCAAGTATCAGTCAAATATTTATGTCGGCCAGATCTATTATGGTGATAATGCTGAGGTGACACCAGACTTGACCAAGACACTGGGTTCCTTCCATGGTATCTTTGAGCCCATGCTGCAAAAACCGTCTAATTATCAAGACTATATCGGTGACTATTTCCAAACCCAAGGGGGCAGGGATATGTCTCAAGCTTTCAAGACCTACCTCAAAGCCTTCTTAGCTGATGGAAATCCTAATCAAAAAGGGCTGGTTTCATGGAAACCATGGACTTCAGATGGAGAAGTTCTCACGATTGATGCAACAAAAGATAAGGCTGATATTAAAGCGACAAGAGATACCCAAACCGCCCAAGATGTGCTGAATCAAATGGATGCTGACACTAGCATTTCTCAAGAGTCAAAAGATTACCTTAACCACAATGTCCTCAATGGCCGCTGGTTCAGCCAACCGATTGACGAAAGATAGGCGAATAATATCTTGTAAAACAAATAGGCAGTGGCTCAGCGGAGCGGAAAGCCAAGCTCAAATGACTTTAATAAACACTTGCCAACATTAATATATCATTTAGCCTACTAGCTTTTAATAAGCCTGGTTAGCTATGGGTATTATAAAAATAATTCGTAGTGTTTTTTGGGGTGATAAGTATGAAATTTTTAAAATTTACTGCGCTTGCGATCATTGGTTTAGCCTTAGTCGCTTGTAGTCAACTGAAGAACTCTAGCGCTATAAAAGCCATTAATCCGCTCAAAGCTTCCAATTACCGAACCGTCATTACAACTGATGGTGAGGTCGACGATATGAACTCAATGATTCGTTATTTATATTATTCAAATGAGTTAGACCTTTCTGGAATTGTTTTAACAAGTTCAACTTACCATTATGCAGGAGACAAAGAAAAAGGGATTGAAGCATATCGATGGACAGGTACGGACTGGATTAATGATATGTTGAATGCTTATGATGAGATACAGCCAAATCTTAGAAAACACGCTAAGGGCTATCCAAAAGCGTCTGAATTAAAGAAAATAACTAAGATTGGCAATATAAAAAACAAAGGCGATATGAAGGAGGAGACTGAAGGTTCGCGCTTTCTTGAAAAACTATTCCTAGATAATTCTAATAAGCCGATCTATGTACAAACGTGGGGAGGAACTAACACAACGGCTCGAGCCCTTAAATCCATTGAAGAGACCTATAAGGATTCAAAAGATTGGAAAAATATTCAGCAAAAAGTCTATAATAAATTAGTTTTGTATATCATCCTTGATCAAGATGAGACCTATAAGGGGTATATTGCCAAAAATTGGCCGAAATTGATGGTCATAAATGACAGCTCTAATTTTTGGCATTTCGCCTACGCTTGGCAGACCCATAGTGAAGAATTGAATAAAACCTTGCATGGTGATTGGCAAAAAGAAAACCTCCTTCAAAACCACGGTCCGCTAATGGATTTATATGCTTCGATGGGGGATGGAAAAATGATAAACGGTGAGCTGGCTGAAGAACAGCGTGGTTCGAAAGATTACCTCGTGAATAATCCTAATTATAAACCGTATGATTTTATTTCAGAGGGCGACTCACCTTCATACTTCTATTTATTTAATAATGGCTTAGGAGATGTTGCACATCCAGAATACGGGGGATGGGGCGGTAGATTTTCAAAGAAAAACAAATCGCTTTACCAAAATACAGTTCTTGACTATAATCCCTATTCAAAACAATTTGAAGCTTCCTATACCTTGACTCGCTGGATTGATGATATTGAAAATGACTTTGCTACCCGTGTCGATTGGGGAACTGCTTCGAATTATTCAGATGCCAACCACGCTCCCAGAATTGCTATCAAGAACTACGATAAAAATGTAAAAGCTGGAGAAAAAGTAACTTTAACTGCAAAAGGTACAGATCCTGATAAGGATAAACTAACTTATAATTGGTGGAGGTATTTTGAAGCCGATAGCTATCAAGAATCCAGCGGAAAAAGCAAGGTCAAAAAGGTCGAAGCTGATGGTTTACAATTAGACTTGGTTCGACCTTTAGATGATGGAGACGTTGTTGATCCAGTTGAACTTTCTGGAAATCATACTAAGACCGTCTCGTTTACTATTCCAAAAGATGCTAAATCAGGTGATACCTTTCATATCATCGCTGAGGTACAGGATGATGGGGAGCATAATCTGAAGGCCTACAAGAGGATTATTCTTACCGTAGACTGAGGTTAAAAATAGTGAAATGGTAAATGTAGCAGCTGGATAATCATATCAAAAAGCTTGAGTTTCTAGATGTTAATAAGAACTCAAGCTTTTTTTCTGTTTTATACTAGTTAGGGGAATCAAAAAGAGATGGACAGGCTAACTGATTGCACAGCAATTATCTAAGTCGGTCTCATTCTCATATTCTAAGTACCAACAATTTGCCATGAGATTTTCAAAGAGGCTAGCTATTTTTTGCAGGATTGACCATGGCCGCTCCACTTTGTTGGTGCTTTTGCTGCTTGCGGTATTGACTGGGAGTTAGCTGATAATAACGCTTGAACTGGCGGTTAAAGTTAGAAAGGTTGTTAAAACCGACCTTGGTTGCAATCTCAAGAACAGACTGGCTGGAATTGATCAGCTCGTAGCAAGCCTTGCTGAGGCGAACCTGAATGATAAATTCGGTGCAGGATGTCCCAGTGTGCTTCTTGAAAACGGCCATGAAGTGGGTCTTGCTGTAGCCGATCATATCCGCTAAAAATTCGATAGACATGGGCTGTTCATAGTGCTGATTGATATAATCAACGAGCTCACGAATTTTTTCATTCTTGCGATAGGCATCATCAGTAACTTTACGAATGACGTAGCGATAATGAAAGAGCAGATAGAGAAACTCATTAATTTTAGCTTTGAGCAAAAGTTCAAAGTGACGGTGCTCTTCTTTGACAAGTTTAAAGATGGCAAAAAGGCAGCTCTGCAGTTCTTCGTAACCCGCCATGTTCGGCTTGATAATGGGAATAAACTTGTAATCACTATTTTGCAAGGGCTGCAGATAGTGCAGGCTGACTTGGTCAACGATGGAGTATCCGACTATATCCAGATGGCACTGAAAGGTATCGCTGACTTGGCGCTCATTGCCAATAGGGTGAATGGAGTGCATGCCATTAGGCCGGATAAGAACGATGTCACCAGGCTGGGTATCAAAATAATCGTAGTCGATATGGTATTGGGCGTGTCCCTCATAGATATAGCTAAGCTCCATTTCAGGATGCCAATGAAAGAGAGTATCCGGCCGGCCGTTCTCAATAATAGTATGATAGTAGTTGTAGGGGAGGAGATGATGGTTGAATTGGATCTCTTCTTTGAGCTCCTTTAGTGCTGTTTGTTTCATGGATTTTCTCCCGTAAATTCTTTCTTCTAGTTTAGCATATTTTCAGAGGATAGTATCATTTTTACCAAGGATAATGTCGGAAAAACCGTGCAATTAATTCTATACTATTATTTGTAAATTAATAGAAGAGTAGTAAGGAGTAATATTATGACAAAATCAGTATTTCCAGAAGGATTCCTTTGGGGTGGTGCCACAGCGGCTAACCAGTTTGAAGGGGCCTATGATGTTGATGGTAAGGGCTTGTCTGTCCAAGATGTGACCCCTCAAGGTGGGATTCCTGCTAAAGAAGGCGACCTTAATCCTTTGATCACTGATCAGCCAACCGAGAACAACCTTAAACTAAAAGGCATCGACTTTTACCATCGTTACAAAGAAGATATCGCTCTCTTCGCAGAGATGGGTTTCAAAACCTTTCGCTTATCTATCGCTTGGTCACGGATTTTCCCAAATGGCGATGAGACTGAGCCAAATGAAGCTGGTCTGCAGTTTTACGACGATGTTTTTGATGAGTTGGCCAAGTACGGTATTGAGCCCTTGGTAACCCTCTCTCACTATGAAACGCCTTTACACTTAGCACGTCAGTACAATGGCTGGGCTAACCGTGATTTGATCGGTTTCTATGAGCGCTACGTCCGCACGGTCTTCACTCGTTACAAAGATAAGGTCAAGTACTGGCTGACTTTCAATGAAGTCAATTCTGTCCTTCACGCGCCGTTTATGTCAGGCGGCATTGCCACACCAGTCGAAGAGCTCAGTAAACAGGATCTCTATCAAGCTGTCCACCATGAATTAGTAGCGTCAGCTTTAGCTACCAAGGTTGGCCATGAAATCAATCCAGACTTCAAGATTGGCTGCATGGTACTGGCTATGCCGGCCTATCCTATGACGTCAAATCCTTTGGATCAGTTGGCTGTTCGTGATTTTGAAAATCAAAATTATCTCTTCTCAGATATTCATGCGCGTGGAAAATATCCAAACTATATCAAACGCTTCTTTGAAGAAAATGATATTGAGATCCAGTTTGCACCAGGTGATGAAGAGATCCTTAAGAACACTGTGGACTTTATTTCCTTCTCTTATTACATGAGTGTTGCTCAAGCGCACGATCCTGAAAACTACAACTCAGGTCGTGGTAATATCATGGGCGGCGTTACTAACCCTTACTTGGAAGCTTCCGAATGGGGCTGGCAGATCGACCCGGTTGGTTTACGCCTAGTTCTCAATCATTGCTACGACCGCTATCAGTTGCCGCTCTTCATCGTTGAAAACGGTCTAGGGGCTAAGGATGTCTTAGTGGATGGCCCTAACGGACCAACTGTCGAGGATGACTACCGCATTGATTATTTGCAAAAGCATTTAGTTCAAGTTGGCGAAGCCATCAAAGACGGTGTCGAACTTCTTGGCTACACGACTTGGGGACCAATCGATTTGGTTTCAGCATCGACAGCCCAGCTCAGCAAGCGTTACGGCTTTATCTATGTCGATCGTAACGATGATGGCAGTGGTAGTCTAGCTCGATACAAGAAGAAATCATTTGACTGGTATAAAGAAGTTATCGCCAGCAATGGGGAGAGCTTGTATCAATAAGTCGTAGACTTACTTGGCTTCTAAATCAGTCTAAAAAGAGTGATGGAGTAGTAGCATAGTTGCGACTGCTCCTTTTATAACAATAGGAGCACAGTCGTATAACATTTCTTGTGTGTAAGAATTTAGGCGGTTAATAAAAAAAGACCTTGTATCATTTATAAATTTTCAGAAGAGACTATCAAGATTGCTCAAATGATTTCTTGAATCATAATCGGTGAGCCTATGATGAAGTAAGTGGAGGTAAGTTATGATTACAATCGGATTTATCGGCAATGGGAAGTCAACCAACCGTTACCATATACCTTTTGTGAAAAAGTCGGGTAAATTTAAAGTCAAGACTATTTGGGCGAGAACCTTACGAGATGAGTGGGAGCGTATTGAAGGGGTAACTTATACGGAGGAACTTTCTGACGTGCTCGATGATCCTGACATTGAACTTGTTGTGGTCACCACACCAATATCAGCCCATTATCAGTATGCTAAACTGGCTTTAGAGCATGATAAGCATGTTATCCTAGAGAAACCCTTTACCGAGAGCCTAGAACAAGCTGAGCGACTCTTTGAGCTGGCGCGTGAGAGAGGACTGCTCCTTCAAGGCTATCAAAATCGTCGCTTTGATTCAGATTTTTTGACAGTACAAAAGGTCATCCAGTCTGGAAAACTGGGAAAACTACAAGAGATGGAAATGCATTATGATTACTTTAGGCCCGAGGTTCCTGAATCAGTAGAGGAATTCTCTTTGGATACTAGCTTTCTTTACAATCATGCCTGTCATACACTGGATCAAGTCGTGTCCTACTTTGGTTCTCCTGATCGTATACACTATGATTTGCGCCAACTCTTAGGCAAAGGGCGGATGAATGACTATTTTGATATCGATTTAACTTATGGCGACTTGAAGGTCTCAGTCAAATCGAGCTATTTTCGCGTTAAACCCCGCCCTAGTTTTATTGTTTATGGTGATAGAGGGATGTTTGTTAAGGAGGGTAAGGACCGTCAGGAAGAGGATCTGAAGCATTTTTACATGCCGACAAACAGCGACTTTGGTTTGGATCGTCCTGAGGACTATGGCCGACTGACTTATCTGGATGATGTCGGTACTTATCACGAGGAAGCTGTTGTTTCTGAAAACGGTGACTATAGCCGTTACTATCAAGCTCTTTATGACACTCTGTCAAAGGGCAAGGCGCCGCTGGTGAAAGAAGAGCAGACTTTAACAGTTATGCAGATGCTGGAGGAGGGACTGGCCAGTTTGACAGACGATACCATCAGTTAATAAGTGATTGCTCATAATACAAAAGGCAGCAGCCGATTGTTCTTATTCTTTCGCCTTCGTGTGATAGTTCTAATCGAATTCACAGTGTAGGACTTGCCCCTTTACTGTGGATAGCTTTTATCGGTGTTTTCTGCATGATGGCTTTATGATCAATTTTTAATTATTCTATCTACTGGGAATTTAAGTAGATTAGTATCTTGATAATAATTGAACCCACCTACACTCCTGTGAAAAAATGCGCCTTCCTTGAATCTTTAGTGATTCATCGTCAGGTTCTCAATTTTTCTTTGGAGCGCTTAACAGCTTGTATCTTAGCATAGGAGATGATAATATGATGACAGAACTAGAAAAACTTAAGGCAGGTCAGGAATATTGCTACGATGATCCTGAGGTGAATGCTATAAAAGAAAGGGCTATCCTTTGGTGTCAGAGGTACAATGCGTTGGATCCCTTAGATACTGACTCGCAGCGAGAAATGCTGGAGGAAAATCTCGGAAGTATTGGTCAAAAAGTGTGGATAGCCAAGACTTTTAATTGTGATAATGGAAAAAATATCTATATCGGTGATAACTTTACAGGGAATTACAATCTCACAGTTCTGGATATTAGGGAAGTTTATATAGGGGATAACGTGATGATTGGACCAAATAGCCTCATTACGACAGTAGGGCACCCTCTGACTCCTATGGGACGGCGCAAGCATCTTGGTTTTGCAGAACCTGTCCATATCGGAAATGACGTCTGGATCGGTGGTAATGTCACCATCCTACCAGGAATCACAATCGGCAACAACGTCGTCGTAGCAGCAGGAGCAGTCGTGACGCATGATATTCCAGATAATACCTTGGTTGGCGGCGTACCAGCTAGAAAAATCAAAGACATCCCAAATGATGTTGAAGATATGGAAGAATAGAAAAATACCATCGCAGTATTATAGCACTGCGATGGTATTTTCTTGTCTCTCGAAAGAGGCTGGCTAAAAACTTGTCCAGAATTTCTGATTTGGAATAAACTCGTGGCGTATCTAATCCCATGAACGGTGTTCACCACATTTTCACTCCAAAAATGTCTTCTCCCGGACCTTTTGAACGGTGCCGAAAGGTACAGCAGCGTGAGGCATAGAGCCGACAGGTAAATGAAGCATAAAGCGATTAATCCCAAGTTTCTCAAACATCGTGATCATCTTTTGAGCAACATGCTCAGGATCACCAACAAACATAGCCCCATCAGTCCCAACAGCATCTAAATATTGTGCCTTAGTCATTTCACGCCAGTGCGAACGATCCCGTCCAATATTATCCACCGATACCTTTGTCGGGTAAAAATAATGTTCAATCGCCTCTTGGTTATCATCCTCAATCCAGCCCCAAGAATGGGAAGCTACCTTGAGCTGATGTTCCTGATAGCCTTGACGATGCCCAATCTCCTTATAAATCTTGATTAACTGACCAAAAGTCTTAGGATTACCACCAATAATGGCATAAGCGATCGGCAAACCTGCCTGCGCAATGCGGACGGTCGACTCTAAATTGCCACCCGTCGCTACCCAGATGGGAAGATTATCCTGAATAGCTCTAGGGTAGACAGGACGATCTTGAACAGACTGAGTCAAACGCCCCTGCCACTTAAGAACTGTATGGTCTCTAATAGCTTGCAGCATGTTTAATTTCTCATCAAACAGTTCTTCATAGTCCGCTAAATCATAGCCAAATAAAGGAAAACTTTCAACAAAGGAGCCACGTCCAACCATAATCTCAGCCCGTCCATTTGATATAGCATCCAATGTCGCATATTGTTGATAAACACGGACAGGATCATTAGAAGATAAGACTGTCACAGCTGGTGTTAAGCGAATATACTTGGTTTGCTTTGCCGCCGCAGCTAGGACTATCTCAGGAGCAGATACTGCAAAATCTTCTCGATGGTGCTCCCCTATTCCAAAAACATCCAGACCCACCTGATCCGCTAATTCAATTTCCGCCACCAACTGTCTAATGCGCTCAGCATGGCTGTAAGTTTCACCGGTTGATTCTAGTGGTGTTGTTTCACCAAATGTAGAAATACCTAGTTCAATCACCATAATAACCTCCTTTTTTATCACTATAATATCACTAACCAGTAATATTTGGCGTTTTTTTGCTCATAAAAAGAAGCAGTGAAAGCCATTTAGCCTATGAGGGGGGATTGGCTCCGCTATTTTTCAAGCCCAAAAACAATGAAAGATTATTACGCATCCTTCACAGGCATTCCCTTAGCAGGAGCGACCTTGCCAATCTTAGCCTTCTTTTGCCTTGCTATTTACGTTAATTATTTTAGGAATAGGTCATACCGGTATTCATTTGCAGCATGCTAATGAAAGTACTGTCATTATCACTAATTGATTTTAAGCAGCTCAATGCAATCGCTGCTTTTTATATACCAGAATAGCCTCGATAAACGCCCTCTTTTCGTTGACTGCTATCTTGTCCAGCAAGGAAAAATAATAAAAGGATACCCATAAATATCCAGTTTAGATTATCGATTACTTTTAAAATTTGTTAAGTTTAAAAAATTTGATATAATAGTTCGATGTTTAGGAGGATTAAAAGTTATTATGAACAAAAATTATTTATTTAACCGTCAAGCCTTTGCCAAAGCCAAGGGACATGACAGCAAACGTAAATCATCTAAAGGTCTAGTGGCAGGAATTGTCCTGGCAGGAGCTCTCCTTGTGTTAGGAGCTGGTCAAACAGCTTCAGCCGATCAAGCTTCTGCGGCTGAGGACCAAGCTGCAGCGACAGCCAATCTCGATACTGATCAAAGTACAGAAGAACAGCAGGCTGTGTCTGAGGTGGACAATGAGGCTGATAAGGTTGACGAGGCTGCTCAAGCTAATGAGCAACCTGCAGATGTTGCAGATCAAGAAGTCCCTTCTGAATCCATTCAAACGGCTTCCTACGATGAAGAAGACGATGATGATGAGAATGATGAGGAGGAGGAAGATACAGAAATCGAATCATCTGAAAATATCGCCGACAACCAAGAATCTGATGATGATGAAGACGAAGACGATGATGAGAAAAAGTCAAATATCACTTTTAGCGATGCTGGTGCGACCTCTTCATCATCACGTGTAGCTATTGATGGGAAAACGGTCACTATTTCTGCAGCTGGTACATACACATTGACTGGTTCTGCCGATGGGTACCATATTGCAGTCGCTGACGGTACAAAGGGCAAGGTCAAACTGAAACTCAAAGCCGTTAATTTGACGGAATCTACTATCTCTTCTGCAGGAGATTTAGCCATCAAGGTTTCAGCGGACAGCTCTCTGTCATCGTCTGAAGCCACGATTGAAGCGGGTGGAGCACTCTTCATTACTGGTAAGAAAAAAAGTACCCTGACGCTGACCAGTACTGGGTCACATGCTATTAAGGCGAGGGGCCTCAAAGCTAAAGAAGTTAATCTAAATCTTAATTCAGCTGCGAAAGACGGTATTAATGCTCAAACAGAGGTGACTATCAAAGAGTCCAATATCACTATCACAGCTGGTGATGATGGTATTCAGGTCAGCGATGATACCGATGTCAATGCCGGTGATCTCAAAATCAAAGATTCAACCGTGAATATCACAGCCGCAAGTAAAGGCATCACAGTTAATGACCAAGTAACTGTTAAAGGCTCCACGACTATGACCATTAAGTCTGATTCCGAAGGAATTGAAGGACGTCACATCGAGCTGAAAAAGGGGAATATCACCATTGATTCTGGTGATGATGTGATCAATGCTACTGAGTGGACAGCCAAGGATGATGCGGACCTTTCTCAGCTGACCAACAGCCCATCTGATATTAAAAATGAGGTTGCTATCATCCTCTCTGGCGCTAATATAGACGGAATTGGCTATGATGATGGTGTCGACTCCAATGGCAATCTGACTGTAACCGGCGGTAACCTTAAGATTCAGTCTAAGACTGACTACAGCTCAGCCTTAGATTATGATGGTATCGGTCTGGCTTCCGGTGGAACCATCTGGGGAATCGGCCATATGGGCTTTGCTCAAGGATTCTCAACTGGGACCAAACAAGCTTATATTATCGGTATCGTCTCAGGCTTAGTTGGTGATACTATTACTATTACAGACGAGAAGGGACGTGTGGTGGCCGAAACTAAGGCTGGTGTTGATTTTGATAATGTTGTCTATTCAAGCAAAGACCTCAAGGAAGGAAAGACTTATACTATCACAACAGCTGATGGGCATCCGGCAAAGGTAAAAGCCACTAAGGAAACAACCCCTCATCCGGAAACTCGTCGTCACATTCCCAAAGACACTGTGCCGCTTTTGCCAAATGGGCACCATCCGGCCTTCCCTGGGAACGGAACACCTCCAGAAGAAAATCACTAATGCCTTTGGAGCTGCTATAGATACGGGAATCAAAAAAACACTGGTATTTTACAATATCAGTCAGCTAAGGTATTAAAGTAAAGGAAACTATTCCAAAGTGTTGATTTTTCGACATAAAATGGAATAGTTTTTAGTTTGGGTTATTTTTGAGCGCACTAAAGAAGATTTTTATCCTTCAATTATGGTACCCTATCTATAAGTGAAGACAATCGCTGTTTGAGTCTCTATCTTCCCTAAAAATCCTCGAGCGAATCGGCTAATAAATAAATACTTGGCAATGAATGTTTTCAGTTGCAAGGCGGATAAAGCAGAACTCAACAGAAATGCTGTGCGTACAGGATTGTGATAGTTCGTGTTAGGGGTTTATAGAGTGGGTATAACAGAACAAACAAATTTTAATTTGTGGAGGTGTAAGATGGCTATCAGATTTGAAGAAGGGATAAATAAAGACCATGCTTTGCTTTTATGTGAGTGGTCTAACAAAGAGGGAAAGGACTTCCAAGAGCAATGGATGGGACCGCAGATTTCTTATCCACTGAGTTATGGCAAAATACAAGAATTAGAAAATATATTTTCAATCTTTAACAATGATGAATTTATAGGTGTGATACAGAAAGTAGAGATTAAAAAGGATAATGTACACATAGGGAGATTTGTATTAGACCCCCGAAAAACAGGAATGGGGCTTGGAAAAGAAGCACTGAACAGATTTGTGAATTTAATTTTTGAGGATGAAAATATAAAAAGTATCACCTTAACTGTTTTTGATTTCAATCAAAATGCCAAGAAGCTTTATGTCAAACTTGGATTCAGAATCGATGAAGTATTCGAAACACCAAAACTCAAATATACTATGAAGTGCGAGAGAAAGGTTGGGCAATGAGGCTGATAGATGAATTATTCATAAAATATAGGTTAGCGGAGGAAACTCTCTTGCCCTACGGATTTCAAAAAAAGAGGAGATTCGTATTTTTTGCCCAGCCTCTATAAAAAGGACAAGCATTGGATGGCAATAATCATGGATGATACGCTGACTGATAAGGAGATTATGGCTTTAGTGGATATTAGCTATAAAAACTCCAACCAGTAGGTGACTTATGATAACTATCGGTACAGTCCAGTTGTTTAGATTATCGGCGAAGGCTGGTAAGGAAAGAGACAGAAATGAAAAACGGTGCTTGCTTCTTATGTCTTTCACAAAAAGAGCTCATCATCCACAGTGAGGGAGGGGCAGTTTGGCCTTCCCTTTTTACGTATTCAAAACGCCACAATTGATCGAAGATCAGTTACCTCCCCCAGCGCCTGATTCCCCTAGTAGAGCGGTTTCATTTGAGTTAAATTATTGTATAATAGATTTGTTCGGCAACCAAAACTGGTACGCTAGACTCATGAAAACCGCATACGAAAAGCCTTTAAACGTTACTCATAGTGACTGTGAGTAATTTTAAATATAAAATCAATACAAATATCAAGACGATGACTGGCGTTGTGATTTTATTTAGTATCGTCTTAACCTCCCTAGTCTATATTGTCGGAGCGCCTAGAAATATTGCGCAGGACACAAAAAAAGTAGTCCCTTACTCTTATATGTACGCTAATTGGGAAAATCAAGCAGATGGCGCTAAAAAGGCAGATACCCTTTCTAAAACATTATCCGAGACTGATGACTTTAAACAGCTGACTATTGACTATGCTCAGCTAAAAAGTGACCTTAGAACGACTAGACATATTATCTTATCCAATAGCATGTACAATGCAGTCGCCGACTTTTTGCATAGAAATAAGCTCAACCTTACAGATGACAGCTATTTTCTGGTTGGAGTGGATGGTAAAGCAGAGCCAGTTTTACCAGATAATGTTAGAGAAAAATTATCAAGCTATCACATCACAAAGAAGAGTGGACTAGATAAGAGAGTGATTGCCTTGTCAGGCTATTTTACAAGTGTTACCGTTATCTCCGATAAAAAATACGAAGAGCTGTCCCAGAAATTAAACAAAGACACCATCTATGCCTTTGACCAAGTCCACTATCAAGAGGGTAAAGCAGGAAAAATAGCAGAACTGGAGAAAGCGATCGGATTTGAACAAGGGAAAGAGACCTTGATATCCTATTATAAATACTATGACAATGAAAGTTTGACTAGAAAGTTAGTCTCTTATGTCGGCAGTATTTTATGTGTTTCTTTCCTAATCGGAATGGCTAGCATTATCTACTCAAGACTCTATTCTGCTCTAGAGGAAGAAAGTAAGAAGTACAGCATCATGATGAAGATTGGCCTAAGCCAATCACGTTTAAAAGCTGTTACAGCAAGTACGCTTAGATGGCTATTTCTAGCGCCATTTGCAATTGCTCTCGGGGTATCTGGGCTCTTTGTGATCATTATCAATCAGGTTACCCTAACGTCTTATACTGAACTAGCATTTATTTGCTATGGTGTGTGTATCATCATAGAAATGATCCTATATCTCATCGTCAAGGACAAATACCAAAAGCAACTATTTAATAGTATTTATAATAAATAATGGCTAGTCTATAAAAGTTGTTTAGGAAAGACTGATGTGTTATATAAGCAAAAGGTTCGCAAAAGCGAATCTTTTTAAGTTACTTTTTGAGAGTGTTGAACTTAGTGAGTTTATTCGCTTAAATAGGCATTTTTTGATATACTTAAGCTATTAGTTTTAGAAAGATTTGAGCTAGGGATCCCTAGCAAAGAGGTATTAGTTTTGTCTCAATCTTATATCAATGTTATCGGAGCGGGTTTGGCAGGTTCCGAGGCTGCTTATCAAATTGCCAAGCGTGGTATCCCCGTTAAACTTTACGAAATGCGTGGCATTAAGCCAACACCCCAGCATAAGACAAGTAATTTTGCAGAGTTGGTTTGTTCCAATTCCTTTCGTGGAGATAGCTTGACCAATGCAGTCGGCCTTTTGAAAGAGGAAATGCGCCGCTTGGATTCCATTATTATGCGTAATGGTGAAGATCACCGCGTTCCAGCGGGTGGTGCTATGGCAGTAGACCGTGAGGGCTATGCCCAAGCGGTGACTGATGAAATCAGCAAGCATCCCCTCATTGAGGTTATCCGTGGCGAAATCACTGAACTTCCAGAGGATGCCATCACAGT
Organism: Streptococcus dentasini; assembly: GCF_053206945.1. NCBI lineage: Bacteria > Bacillati > Bacillota > Bacilli > Lactobacillales > Streptococcaceae > Streptococcus > Streptococcus dentasini. The sequence continues at coordinate 233,643 of NZ_JBRUHS010000001.1, read as the reverse complement.
CGTGGCAACTGGCCCTTTGACATCAGATGCGCTGGCTGAAAAGATTCATGCCCTTAATGGCGGGGAAGGATTTTATTTCTACGATGCGGCGGCTCCAATCGTCGACATCAGCACTGTTGACATGAACAAGGTCTATCTGAAATCACGTTATGATAAGGGAGAAGCTGCTTATCTAAATTGTCCGATGACTAAAGAAGAGTTCATGTCTTTTCATGACGCTCTCATCAATGCCGAAGAAGCTCCGCTCAATTCCTTTGAGAAGGAGAAGTACTTTGAAGGCTGCATGCCGATTGAGGTTATGGCTAAACGCGGGATCAAGACCATGCTCTACGGTCCTATGAAGCCAGTCGGTTTGGAATATCCAGACGACTATCAAGGACCGCGTGACGGCGAGTATAAGACGCCTTACGCGGTCGTCCAGTTGCGTCAGGACAATGCAGCAGGCAGTCTCTATAATATGGTCGGTTTTCAAACTCACCTCAAATGGGGAGAGCAAAAGCGTGTTTTTCAAATGATTCCAGGGCTCGAGCATGCCGAGTTCGTTCGCTACGGCGTCATGCACCGCAATTCTTACATGGATTCGCCTAATCTATTGACACAGACTTTCCAGTCTCGTAAAAATCCTAATCTCTTCTTTGCCGGTCAGATGACTGGGGTTGAAGGCTATGTTGAATCAGCAGCTTCTGGACTTGTCGCGGGCATCAATGCGACTCGGCTGTTTAAAGGAGAAGATCCCTTGATTTTCCCAGAAACAACTGCTATTGGTAGCCTGCCGCACTACGTCACTCATACCGACAGTAAGCATTTCCAACCCATGAACGTTAACTTTGGGATTATTAAGGAGCTGGAAGGACCGCGAATTCGTGATAAGAAGGAGCGCTACGAAAAAATTGCGGAGCGCGCCTTGGCGGATCTCGAAAAAATTACATTATAGAAAAGTAAAAGACAAGCTTTAGTTCCCTCTTAGGGTAGGCTTGTTTTTTAATGCTTCTACGAAGTTCATCAAATCAGGGTAGGCGTTGCTTCTGTCTAGAAATCAAAACAGCAATAGCAAGAAAAAAGAGTTTGTCTATTTTATAGAATATTGACTTTACGCCAAACTCATTTTTATAAAGTTTTTAATGCATTTATACCTTATTAGGAAGAGCTGTTGAGCCAGCAAGTTTTTTGAGTTATAATAAGCCTATGAAATTAACAAAACGACACTTTGGTTATCTTTTTTTAGTTATCGCTCTTATTTACGCTACCGTGACATATTGGTCAGTAGGGCAGGATATTTTATTGACTTGTTATCGGGCCAGCCTCCCATTTTTAACAGGGGCAGGATTGGCTTATATCATTAACATAGTCCTGAGTGGCTATGAAAAGCTTATGTACTTGGCTTTTGGCCGCGATATTCCAGGCAAACGCGCTATCAGTCTCGTTCTGTCCTATATGACTTTTGCGGTTGCTATTTTCCTGATTTTCTACATTGTCTTGCCAGATTTATTGACTAGTTTAAGGTCCCTCTCCAATATTGATATCAAGGGGATTGGAAAATATTTAGATGATGTGCAAAAAAGTCCTTCTATTAGAAGATTCTTAGCTTATTTTGACATTGACCTAAACAAAACTACCAACAATCTCTTAGCCAATTACAATAAGCAGATTTCAGAAACCCTGATCGGAATCCTAACGGGTCTTTTGACTTCTGTGACAAGCTTTGCCTCCGGTCTCATATCTGTTTTTGTTAGTTTTGTCTTTTCTATTTATGTCTTAGCTGGTAAGGAAAAATTAGGCCGTCAGGGTAATATGCTGGTCCATGCTTATTTGCCTAAAATTGAGAAACAGTTTCACTATGTACGTCAAATTGCTCACGAAAGTTTTCATGGTTTCTTTAGAGGACAGACGATTGAGGCCATTATTCTAGGGAGCCTTTGCTCTTTGGGGATGATTGTTTTCAAGATCCCTTATGCTGCGACAATTGGAGTACTGGTAGGTTTTACAGCTTTAATTCCAGTTGTCGGAGCCTATATAGGCTTATCAATCGGTGCGGTTTTAATTATGACCCAGTCTGTCCCACAAGCGCTCTTCTTTATTATCTATCTAGTTGTCCTTCAGCAATTTGAAGGCAATCTAATCTATCCGCGCGTCGTTGGTGGCTCCATTGGTCTTCCTCCTATGTGGGTTCTTCTAGCCATTACTGTTGGGGCATCTCTCTGGGGAATTCTGGGGATGCTGTTAGCTGTTCCGACTGCAGCAACGGTCTATAAGCTCATTAGAAATAACGTTCACGCTAAAACGGCAGCTGAAACAGCCCTTGATAGCGGTGAAAACACTTTATAACCCCTAGCTTAATAGGCTTAATCATGCTATAATGATAGCAGATTTTTAAGAAAGTTGGACGATTGATTATGTCACAAAGTTCAAAAAATATTTTTCAACGTGTTATTGTCATCTTGACCTTACTAGCTTCTATTGTATTATTTGCTTTTATTGTCATGAATGTTTGGCACATTCAACAGGTTGCGACAAGGATTGGCTTTCACTTTACAGCTAGTAAAGGCAAGCTCGTCCAGCTGGACGATTCCGTTCAGCAGTTCGTCTGGTGGGTATCTGCCTGGATTGTCCTGCAGTTACTCTTTTTCCTCGGTCTTTTGATTCATTTCTTTAAGGCTACAAAAAATGAAGACGTATCTGGCTCTAGACGCGTTGATGATGCTCCGTCCCGAGAACGCGAAACTTCTCGCCATCGCAGACAGGCCTACGAAGATGAAGATGAAAATGAAGAAGTGGATTACGCTTTTTCTGAAAGCGAAAATACTCGTGAAGAAATCAGTTCCCAAGCAAGAGAGACAGTAATTGATAGCGAAGCAGAGGAATCAGAAAGTCTATTAGTAGAAGAAGAGGAAGCAGCAGATTATCGGCAAGGTCGCCGCTCTGAGCGTTACTCAGCTGACACTGAAGAATTGGAAATTCCAAGGCCAGTAGGGCGCCGCTCACGCCGCGACCGTCGCTAAAAATAGTCAAGTTACAAAAGGAAGCAGCAAGCTAGTCAGTTGCCTTCCTTTTATTATGGTTCAAAGCTTGATTTTCCACTCTCAACGTGCTAAGATAATAAAGCATTAATCAAATAACTGATGTTTGGGAAAAGCCATCATTAAAAAAAACCTGCTTTACGACACAAGCAAATTCAGGCTTTTACCCTTGGGTAGAGGCTTTTTCTTATGCGCACCAGTTGAGAAATGAGGAATTCATATATGAAGCGCCAATCTGCCTTGGTTGTCTTTAGCGGCGGCCAAGATTCAACAACCTGTCTGTTCTGGGCCATGAAACACTACCAGCATGTTGAAGCCGTGACCTTCGCCTACGGTCAACGCCATGAAGAAGAAGTAGAGGTTGCAAAGGATATTGCTAAGGAGCAAGGAATCGACCATCATATTCTTGATATGTCCCTGCTTGGGCAAATTACAACTAACGCTCTCACAACAGATATGACCATCGAATCAAAAGAAGGCGAAGTTCCCAATACTTTTGTGGATGGACGCAATCACCTCTTCCTTTCCTTTGCGGCTGTTCTAGCTAAGCAAAAAGGAATCACAGATATTGTGACAGGTGTTTGTGAAACAGACTTTTCTGGTTATCCGGACTGCCGTGATGTCTTTGTCAAATCGCTCAATGTCACTCTTAATCTAGCTATGGATGATGACTTTGTCATTCAAACCCCACTCATGTGGCTAGATAAGGCAGAAACTTGGGCATTAGCTGATGACTTAGGTGCTTTTGACTATATTCGAGAAAGAACGCTGACTTGCTACAATGGCATTATCGGTGCAGGCTGTGGAAAATGCCCTGCCTGCAAGCTCCGTCAGCGTGGGCTAGATACCTATTTAGCACAAACACAAAAGGAGGTGCAGTAATGTTTTCAGCACCCAAGGAAATTAAAGAAGAAACGGGTGAGTCATTAGTTTACGCGCCCAAGCGTATTTTAGTTTCAAAATCCTTTACCTTTGATGCAGCTCATCATCTTTTTCAATACGATGGTAAGTGTAAGGCTCTGCATGGGCATACCTACCATTTAGAAATAGCTGTCAGCGGATTGCTAGACGAACGAGGAATGGTCTATGATTTCAGTGAGCTAAAGGCTATTTATAAAGAGCATTTAGAGCCTAGACTTGACCATCGCTATCTCAATGAAAGCCTCCCTTATATGAATACAACAGCTGAGAACATGGTTTACTGGATTTACCAAACCGTCAAAGCTGCCTTACCTAAAGAACGCAGCTTACGCATGGAGCATGTACGCTTGTATGAAACTCCAAGTTCCTATGCGGAGTTTCGCCGAGAATGGGAGGAAGAGTAATGCCTAAGGAACGTGTATTAAAACTGCCTGTTCTAGAGATCTTTGGCCCAACCTTCCAAGGTGAGGGACGTGCGATCGGGCAAAAAACCATGTTTGTCCGCACCGGTGGCTGTGATTATCACTGCGACTGGTGCGATTCGGCATTTACCTGGGATGGTTCAGAGAAGCCTACCCGTATGACCAGCGACCAAGTGATCGAGGCACTGGATGCGCTGGGAAGCTACGATTATGTCACCCTATCTGGCGGCAATCCTTGTCTTTTAGCTGCCAATATGGCTGAATTGGTTTCTAAACTCAAGGCACGCGGGGTCACTCTAGCTGTTGAGACGCAAGGTTCACGTTGGCAGGACTGGCTCTTAGACATCGATGATGTGACGATAAGCCCCAAACCACCTTCCAGTAAGATGGTAGTCAATATGGAAACCTTGGATTTTATCGTATCTAAGCTGCCAAGAGAGCGTGTCACCTTTAAAATCCCCATCTTTAACGATGACGATCTATCCTTTGCCAAAATGATTCAGGAGCGCTACCAGCCAGATGTCCTCTATCTTTCAGCAGGAAATCCAGAGCCAAAAGCGCAAGGGAACATTGTTCAGAATCAGCTGCAGCGCCTGCATGAGCTCTGGGATCGCGTTGCAAATGATGATAGCTGGGGTAATGTCCGTGTTTTACCGCAGCTCCATACCCTTGTCTACGATAATAAACGCGGTGTCTAAATTATTATTATAAGAGAAAGAAGCACTTATTATGACAACATCTCAAGAAGAAATGAAAGATTTAACCTTGCTGGGTAATCAGCGGGTTCCTTATGTTTTCGACTATGATCCAAGCATTCTGGAATCCTTCCAAAATCGTCATCAAGAAAATGACTACTTTATCAAGTTTAACTGTCCGGAGTTCACTTCACTTTGTCCCATTACTGGGCAGCCTGATTTTGCAACTATTTATCTGTCTTACATCCCAGATGAACTCTGCGTAGAGTCTAAATCGCTGAAACTCTACCTATTTTCTTACCGTAATCATGGTGATTTTCATGAAAATTGCATCAATACTATTGGTAAGGATTTGATTGAACTGCTTAACCCCCGTTACCTTGAAGTCTGGGGAAAATTCACCCCGCGCGGTGGTATCTCAATCGACCCCTACTTTAACTATGGACGACCAAAAACCAAGTATGAAGAGATGGCTAATTACCGCCTCATGAACCATGACCTGTATCCAGAAACGATTGATAATCGGTAATCAGATACATAGAAATAGCCAGCTAGGGAATCTCTACTCTAGCTGGTTATTATTTTTTAATAAGCTCCGCTTTAAGTCATTTGAATGATGCTGACGAAAATCAGCCTGATTTCCTGTGTTTCTAAAATCATAGAGCACCGGAAACAGTAATATTCGTATCATTTAGCAGAGTTTCATTCAGTTGATCTGTGCGTTTGGCCGTGATGACACCTGCCAAGATACTGTCATTGACATTGACCAGGGTACGACCCATATCAACAATTGGATCAATGGCAATCAAAATACCCAAAGTTGCTACAGGTAAGTTTAAAGTTCCAAGAACAATCAAAGTTGTAAACAAAGCTCCGCCGCCGACACCTGCAACACCAAAAGAAGCGATCACGTCGATTAAGATGAGAGTAAGGATAAACTGCCATGAAAAGACATTGATTCCAATGGTTGGTGCAATAATCGTCGCAACCATCGAAGGGTAAACACCAGCACAGCCATTTTGACCGATTGTTAGGCCAAAACTAGCAGCGAAGTTTGCGATGGTTGAGTCAACTCCGAGGGACTCTGTTTGGATTTTTACATTCAGGGGCAGGGTACCTGCACTGGTTCGCGAACTAAAGGCAAATATTAAAGCAGGCCAAACCTTTTTATAATAAACAACAGGGTTGATCCCACTGGCTATTAATAAAAGTGTATGAACCAAGAGTACGACGACTAAAGCTAGATAGACTGCAATAATAAAGATACCCAGCCGTCCAATCGTTTTTATAGAATTAACCGCACTTGCGTTTGTAATGAGTGCAAAGATACCATATGGTGTCAGTGAAAGGACCAGCTTAACGATACGATTAATAATCAATTGCAAACTTTTGATAAGTTTAGCAAAAACCTCAGCACTCTCTGGCTCCGATTTTTTGACAGCTAAATAGGCGGCACCTACAAAAATAGCAAAGACAACAACAGCTATAGTGCTTGTTGCGCGTGTTTCTGAAAAATCAGCAAAGATATTGCCTGGTAAAAAGTTGACAATTTGCTGGGGCAGAGTCAGGCCTGCCAGCTCATCTTGATGTTCTTGAATGTTGGTCAAAGCTGCTTTATCTGCAATCCCTGAAAAATTAGCCCCCTGTAATTTAAACAAGATGGTCGAAAGGTAGCCAATCAAAGAGGCGGCAGAAGTTGTCCCTAGTAAAACAGCTAAGGTCGTTCCTGCAATTTTTTTAATATTTTGCGCGATTTTTAATTGAGTAAAAGCGCTAACGAGGGAGATGAAAACTAAAGGAATAATCAGCATTTTTAAGAGACTGACATAGCCATTGCCTACGATACCCAACCAATCGAGAGCTGTTAAAAGAGCTGGATGATCAGCACCTAAGCTGAGCTGCAGTAGTAGTCCAAAAATTGTTCCCGCAATCAGTGCAGTGAAGACAAGTGTTGTGAATCCTGTTTTTCTGCGGTGCAAATAAGCCAAGATAGCTAGAACGATACCACCAAGTCCCACAATCAGACTTGCTAAAACATTTTCTGTCATAAGAACCTCCTTTATAATGATAGGCAGAGTCATTGCTGGACTGTCTATGATACAAGCGATACAGGAAAAGAGATGACTCTCAGCAATGACATAGAAGCTTCAATTGATGAGTAAATTATAGTTCGCCCTTCCTATAAATTCAACAGATTTGGCTATTCTAATTTTCAATCTCTGCGATAAAGAATTTCTATCACTAGACTCTTTCGTAGTCTATTTTTTAACCAGAGGGTGGATATAAAAACCTCACCCGTCTCATGGAATAGTGGGTGAGGTGCATAGCGCATTTGTATTTTTAAGCTAAATTATTGGTTTACATAATTTATGATACGTAAATTATAGATTATCTAGAGCATCTTTTTGTTCGTCATTAACGATATGGGTGTAGAGGTCGGTAACCTGGGTAGAAGCGTGACCGAGTTGGTGACTGACGAGTACTTGGGATTTGGTAGCATCATAGAGACGGGTTGCTAGTGTGTGACGGAGCTTGTGGGGAGTGACACGAACTTTGAAATTCTCCGAGTACTTAGCCACCATTTTTTCGACACTAGAAGCATCGATACGATTGGGAACCCCACGATATTCTGACAAGAAAAGAGCCACATCTTGTTTTTCAGCCTTATAGCGAGCTTTGCGGATCTTCAAATAATCTTCTAAGTAAGGTTTGGCAAAACCAGCAACATTGACCGAGTCCCGCTTACCGCCCTTGCGAGTGACTTCAATAACCATCATATTGAGGTTGATATCTTTTAGATCAAGGTTAACAGCCTCTGACAAACGCACACCAGAAGCCAGCAGCAGGGCGATAATAGCCAGATCGCGTTCCTTATTTTTTCGGAAAGATGATTTGGCCCGATTGGAGAGATTGTTTTCATAGTCTTTGTCCACATAATCCAGAAATTCCATGGTTTCATCACCTAAGAAGAGTTTCTGTTTGATATTTTCTGCCCTGGCAGCAAGTGTTTCTTTTTTCTTTTTAGTAGAGACCTTTTTCATGACATTGCGGTAGAAATAAGGCTCGCCTTGATCATTTTCCACCTCCTCAGTTAGATACTTGTAGAGACTGGATAGGGCTGATAGGGTACGGTTGATGGTGGTCTGAGAAACTCCGTTTTTAGTCGAATAGGTGTTGAGCGACGGACGTTCGCGCAGGTAAAGGATAAAAGATTCCATGTTTTTTTTGGTTAGTTTCTCTAGGATGTCTAACGGAATGTCAGCAAGCCTATCAGCCTGAACAATGTCAGCATCAATCAGCCATTCAAAAAAACGGCGATATTCTTTGAGATACTCATATAAGGTCGTCAGACTGTAAGGCACTGATAGTTTAGACTGGTAATAGTCTAAAACATACCAAGGCATAAGAGCTTTTAATTCCTCGATTTTTTCTAATAAACGTTGACGTTTCATTTTTTGTTTCCTTCGTTTTTTTATCTAGTATCTAGATAGTAGTATATCACGCCTCTATATATTTTTCAAGAAAATTACAGTTTTTCGGAAAGAAGTTATAACAAATACTTGAAACGATTAATACCTAAACTTTTCGAGGCATAACTAAACCCAGCCACATAAAAGACATTCATGCAGCTGGTTTTTATTAGTTAGTCTTATATCCCTAATTTTTTCGCTTCGTGTTCAATATTTAGTAGGAAATCTTCTGTTTCCTCCTTTATGATTTCAGAAATGAGCTGGCCGTCTTTCATGAACAGGCAGCGTTTTCCATAGGAGGCTACATGGCTGTCATGGGTGATGAGGATGATGGTCCTTCCTTCTTGGTTTAGTTGTTGGAAAATGCCCATAACCTCTTGGCTCATTTGGGAATTGAGGGCTCCTGTTGGTTCGTCCGCAAATATGATGCTAGGCTGATTAATAAGCGCCCGACAGATACTGGCACGCTGGAGCTGACCGCCCGATACCTGACGAATATCCGCATTTGCCAAATCTGCTATTGCCATCTTTTCAAGTAAGTCATAGGCACGTTGATAAATCTCTTTTTTGGCTTGCTTTTTTAGCTGGAGAGCTGGCAAAACGATATTGTCAATAATCGACAAGTTACTGAGAAATTGACTTTTCTGAAAAACAAATCCCATATTTTCTAGACGCAATTGACTTAATTGGTTGTCAGATAACTGGCTGAGTGACTGGTTATTAAGGGAGACATCTCCGTACTCAATTCTGTCTAAACCGCTGACTTGGTAAAGAAAGGTTGTTTTTCCACAGCCTGATGGTCCCATGATGGTCACAAAATCATCTTTATGAACGGTTACATTGATATCAGTTAAAACTTGGTTCTTTCCGAAAAATTTAGATAAATGCTGAATGCTTAACATGGTATGACCTTTTTCCTTTCTGATGACCGAGTTATCCGTTTCTATAGGCTAAGAATGACTGCTGTTTAACAGGAATGAGTGCCATATAAGTGAGGATGGCAATAATAAGGAACAAAACGCAAAAATAAACGGCGAGTTCGGTCCAGCTCATGGCGACAAATGATAATTGCTGAATACCAGAATTTAGCAGACCAAACAGACTACTAATAAAGGGTTCTCCTAGATACTGTACCAATAAGATTCCGCTGAAAGCACCAAGCAAGGAGCTGATGGCTAGCGGATAAAGTTCCTGTAAATAGACAGAGCTAAAGGATAAGCCCAACGTGCGCTTAAATACGAATTCTTTGAGGTTGCGTTTGACATGTAAACTTAAGAATAAGAAGAGAAGGCTGCTAAAAATCAGCAAACTCACTCCTAAAGTGGTATTTGAAGCCTTTTGCAGCTCTTGGATCATTCCGCCTAGGGTTTGCTGAACAATTCCTTTGGCATCGTTAATGCGGTAGCCTTTCTTACCAAGCTTCGATGTCAATAGTTGCAGTATTTTTTCCTTCTGATGGTGGTTAGTCAGCCGGAGATAGAAAATGTATTTTTGCGAATGTGCCTGACTGAAATCACTGGACAATTTCGCTGTTTTTCCGCCATTCGTAATATCCTGATAGAGTCCGACGATTTTTGGAGAAATGGATTGCCCATTCACTGTAAGAGTGAGCTTGTCTCCTAGACCCTTCCCTAATTCCTCGGCTGCCAAAAGAGACAGGGTAATTTCCTGATCATCTCTAGCTGCGTGTCCTTGGGTATAATGCAATTCTTTTCCTGCATACTGCCCCATATCTACTGGGAGACTGACTGTGTCTCCTTGTGATGAGGTGGCTTGCAGTTGTGTTCTCCTGATTTCAGAGAGAGATACAGAGTGGCTCTGCAAGAGCTTTTGTAGGGTCTGCCTCGCAGTTTTTGCTCTTGCGTCGACTCCTTCTGTTACTTCTAGAGAAATATCGTATTTGGCGCTCCCCATATAGGTAATGAATTCTGGTGCATTCATAGTATGAATAAGACGAGAAGGAAGGAGGATAGTTAGACTTATGAAAAGACAGAGCCAAAACGGAAAAGCATAACCGTTTTTGAGTTTTCTTCTTGTTATTAAGAGGTTGGCAGATAGATGACGGACAGGAGGAAATTTTCTTTTTTTTCTACGCGAGACAAAGCCATTTTCCTGAACAAGGAGATCCACAACACTTGCTTTTTTAATACGATTCAAAATTATCCAGGAATAGAAAGTGATGATGCAGAAAAGCAAGATTGCAATCACAAAGCCTAATATGCCATCGACTAATGAGAGACCTGTCTGGCCAAAGGTTTCCCTGATTCTTTGCGTCGTTACAGGTAGAAAAACAAGAGTCAGAGAATAGCCTATTAAACTGCCTAAGCCAGTCGTCAAGACTATCTTTTGTAGATAGAGCTGTTTGATAGTCCTGCTGGGCAAACCAATAGCCTTTAAAAGTCCGATCTCGCCGCTTTCAGCCTCAATCTCTGCCAGTAAGATAAAGCGAAGGCAAATCAATGTAATAACAAGCAGCAAACCTCCCGCTAGAAAGTAGATAGCTGCAGTGGCCAAATCTGTTAAAGCACTGAGAAAAAAGAGTATGCGATAAGTCAAGGATGGCCCGTTTTGTGGTAAATTTGCTTTCTTATAGGCCGATTGATAGCTGTCTGCTTGACCTGTATCGTTAAAGTAAGTTTCGATGATGGCTTCTTTTTGAGAAAGATTTTTTGTTAACTCTGCAAAGTCAGCATCGCTCACTAAAAATCGTGTAGAGGAAGCCAAGGTTGAATTCATCTGGGCGTCGTGAGCAACCTCTGTAATAGTAAAGGTTTTGCTAAATGCGCCTTCCTGAATACGAAGCCGATCACCGATTTTCACGGAAAATTGATCCCGCAAAATTTTTGGAACGGCTACTTCTCCTGATTTTAACGCTATTTTTTCATGCTGTGCATTTAAGAGCAGGTCGTAGGCTTTATTCTGTTTGACAAAGCTAATATCCAGCTGCGAATCCGCTAAGGAATCACGCTTTTTGTTTTGGTGATAAACGGTTAGCTGCTTTCCTTCGACATTTAATAGCTGCACAGTCTGCCAAGCTTTGACACCTGAGTATGATTGATTAAATTGATCAATCTCTTCTTGGTTTAACTGACCGCGATGCATTTGGATAAAATGAGGCGGCTGGGCTACTTGGTACATATCGGAAATGCTGGATACCGTCTGTTTTATGAGAAAGAAAACGCTACAAACGATAAAGAGAGACAGGCTAGTCAGACCAACTAACAACAGATTTTTGATAGGATGCCGCTTGAGATCGCTTTTTAGGAATTTGTAGAACATGTGACACCTCCTTACTCTACCTTCATTTGTGTGATTGAGCGGTTGCTGCCGATCAATAGTGAACTAAGGATCAGACCAATTCCTGAAATAATCAACATAAGCCCGATTCCCCTGCCTGCTCCGCTTCCAATCAATTGTCCAATAATAGTTCCTGCTAAGGCACCTTGTTTGGCCATCAGGGGTTCAAATAGATGGTCTGCCAGAAAACCTGCGCATAGATAGGCAATAATGGTACCGAATTGGGTGATAAAACTAATCATTCCCCAGATTCTGCCCTGTAATTCATTAGGAATAGTTACTCTGACCAGCACATCGGCACAAGTATTGACAAAGGCCAAAGTCATAAAAAAGAGGAAAATTGTGATACCGACCCACCATATATTCATGACAAAGCCGGACAATCCAATAAAGAGACCTGCTAGCAATCCAGCCTGAGCTAAAATTGCTGCATGCTGCCGATGAATGCCTTTGATCCCAATCCAGAGACTGCCGACTAAAAGTCCTATTGTGCAAAGAGCTTCCATGATTCCAACAGTTTGCGTATCAGCCATATTCAATACCAGAGGTTCAACTAAAATTTGAACTAGTCCGATAAAGAAACAAACCAAGGTCATCATAGCAATTAAGGATTGCAAACCCTTATAGCTCCGGCTAAGTTTCCAAGTTTCTCCAAATGAAATTCTCTCTTTGTCTTTTTGTTTTGAAATTTTTATTCCTTTTTTAACACAGAAAATCAAGAGGACAGCTACTAGAAAGGAGAGGATATCCAGCCAAAGAATAAAGCGAATATCAAAGTAGGCTAGAAAGAATCCAGCTAAGGCAGGAGAAATTAAATAACGTGAACTAGCTGCCAGTTGAACCATGCCGCTTGCCTTGGCATACTCATCTTTGGTCAATAAATCGCTCACTGTTGCACGATAGGCTGGCTCAACCAAAGACGAAAAGACAGCACTAATGGTTACACCGATATAGATGGGACTTAAATTGGTTGAGCCGATATTCAAGTTCAGTACGATATAAAGCAAGCCTAGGACTGAGAAGCTGTCACCAATCATCATCAAGGCTCTCCGATCATAGCGATCGGCTAAAAAACCGCCAAATGGAGCTAACAGAACAGTTGGCAAAAATGCCAGTAGGGTTATAAGAGAAACTGCGGTTACACTATTTGTAACCTTCAAAGCGTAAATAGTCATAGCAAAGGCAGACATCCCTCCGCCAATACTGGAAATCAATTCCCCGAACCATAGGGTGAAAAATTTTTTCAATTTTGCTCTCCTTTGAATCATATCTTTATACGTCGACCAACGGTCGGTTGTGGTCAAAAATAAAATTGCAACAAGGGCAATTTTATCTTAGTGAATGGTTCAATTCGCAATACCAAGTTGCTTGAAGAGGAAGAATTGAAAAGCCTCAAGCAATTGCTGCTGCTCCTTCTTATCCAGCTGAAAAATTCCGTCATCAAAAAGGGTTGCTACAGCAGCAAGTACGATTTGCACCAGTTGTTTAGGATAGGGACAGTCAAATTGGCCAGCTTGCACCCCTTCTTCAATAATACCTGTTAGCAGAGGCGTCACTTCGTGCAGGATAGCTTGTAAGGATTTCTGATGGAGGAGAGCATTTTTGGGTTTGTGCATATCTTCCAGCAGCTTTCCGCCATAGATATCTGTAATATTCATACTTTGGAAAGCCTCTACCAGCTTGTCCATTGGATCCTTGTTTGGCATATTGATAACAGCTGCTACTCTTGATTTCAGAACGGCAGTCGCTTCATCTACAACAGCTTCCAGTACTTCCTCCTTAGATTTAAAATAGTAATAAAATGTCCCCTTGGCAATCCCAACGACCTTCAAAATATCGTTGACACTTGCCTTTTCAAATCCTTTTTCTTGAAAGAGCTGGGTAGCAGCTGCAAGAATCTCACCCCGGCGCTCATCGTACCCTTTGACAATTCTCATTCTTCCTCCTTCGTCACCGACCGACCGATGGTCGATTCCTCAAATACAGCATAACATAACCCTTGTATTTCTGTCAAATCTAAATATATCCTGCTATAAATAGGAATCTTTTCGCGCTCGTCTATGGTAAAATGATGATAGCTCATAAGATTTCCTTTCGTCAGATGTTTGTTCAACCTTATTTTATTAGAAAATCTTATGGTTTTTTATTGTGCACACTTATATTGTAAATTCAAGACCAAATAATACTATAAACCTTTTAGTCATGACTTTTTCAGCAGGTAATCATCGATCGCTTGAGCGCAGCCGCCGCTGTCATTGTCATTAACAATAATATCAGCTAGGCTTTTAATTGAGGGATTGGCATTTCCCATAGCAATTCCTAATCCTGCTTCACGAATCATGCCCTCGTCATTATCATCATCACCGACAGCAATAGTCTGTGACAGAGGTATCTCAAGCAGCTGAGTCAAACGAACTAAAGCGTCCCCTTTTCCCACACCTGCTGCCATCAGCTCAAGGCCACTTTTTTCTGCCTTAATCATGGCAATAGAGTCTTGGGAAAGCAAATTATCATAAGACTGATCTCGATGCTCTGCCGTTAAATGATAAATATTGATCTTGCTAAAATTTGCTCGCTCTCGGGCCATCAGACTGTAAATATCGTCTACCAAGATTGCTGTTTTTTGATAAAGCTCTGTATAGATTGACATGTGGTAGCTAGCAATGTTTTCTAGGTGAGACCGTTGAAGATAGCCTTGACCATCAATCACTCCTACAACCATCAAATTTTTGGGTTTCGCCATTTCTCGGATATTATCTACTGCTTGAGCAGGCAAATTCTGCTTGGCAAGAACTTTCTGCAGCTCAAAATCATAGATAAGTGAGTCATTAGCCAGAATGCCATAGCGGATACCTTTCAAGTTCTTTTGATAGAGATTCAGTTCTGACAAGGATCTACCTGTTGAAAGGACAACTTTGCAGTCGGATGCACATGCCCGTTCTATAGCCGCAGTACTGCTCGCTGCGATCTTTTTTTGACTGGTTAAAAGTGTTCCATCCATATCAAAGGCGATTAATTGATACATAAGTTTTCTCCTTGACTGATTTTTGATTTCATTATAGCATAATCACACCATCAAAAATAAGTCGAGATGCAAAGTTAAAATGATCAACCCTTCGGCAAATTTCATCATGGTTAATCAGACAGGTAAACATTTTGGCAATGAGTATGGCAGCCGTGATGAATTATCTCAAGTTCCCTAACAAGACTGAGCCATTCTTTGGGGTAATTCAAGACGCACTTCCTTATCTCAACCACACCTTCAAAACGACTTTGAGCACTTTTATTCGCTATAAAAACTATATCACTAATGCCATTCATGGAACGGCCTTATTCTAACGCAAAACTAGAAACAACCAATAAATTCATAAAAGATATCAAACGGAATACTTTTGGCTAGAAGAACTTTGATAATTTAAAAAACGTGTTTACCTCGCTTTGAACAGTAAAACGGTCTGGGAAGAGACCGTTTTAGCTTGTCTCCTAAAAATTTAAAAGAGCCAAAAAGAGAGGACGAATTTCGTCTCCTCTCGTGTTTAGCTATATGCCGCCCACTACAGTTGACAAAGAGCCAAAAAATCCCTGCCTATGCAGAGATTTTTCAGGAATTGTTCTGGTAATATTTTTATTTTATCAGTCAACGCTTTTGAGGGCTTCCAGCATATCAACCTTCTTTAGTCTGTGATTGACCAGCCAGCCTAATGCACTTAGAATCACGATAATGGCTACCACTGGAATGAGATAAACCGACCAGGTTAACGAGTAACTAAAGTTGAAATCATCTCCGCCCATCCGACTGATCAAAAGCCTGTGGAGTCCAAAACCACTGGCAAGGCCTACCAAAATACCAATTAGCGATAGGGTGATGGTTTCGCGGTAGATATACATGGTGACTTCTTTGCTGTGAAATCCAAGCACCTTGATAGTTGAGAGTTCACGAATACGTTCGGCAACATTGATAGTGGTGAGATTATAAAGAATCACGAGGGCCAGTAAAATTGAGACGATAATCAAAATCAGCATGACGCTGTTGAGAGAGTCCACTATCTTTTTCAGAGAATTGACCATGGCAATATTCTGTGAGGCAGCTTCTACTCCTTTTAAGTCCAGCAAATCCGTCGAAAGGTTTTTAATCTTGCTGTCTGAATGATCTTTGGTCTGTAGGAGATAGGCGTTGGTTGAGAGATCAGTTTTAAAGGCCTTTTGGTAATAATTCTGGGTCATGAAGATAAAATGACCAGTATAGATCTGAGCAATGCCAGATACTTTCAAGGAGACCTTATGGCCATCCTTATCAATATAGTCAAAGTGATCGCCGACCTTTACTTGATAGAGTTGGGCGAGTTTTTCAGATAGAATAACCCCATCGTCTGAGAGTTTGAGTCTTTGTCCTTTGGATGAAGATAGATTAATCATACCAGAAAAATCTTTACCTGATGTTACCAAGCTTGTCACCGTCCGCTCTTCCGTAACATTTTTTATGCTCTGCTCGCTCTTTTCATAGTAGATGTCCAAGTTTTTACCGAAGTCTTTGGAAGCAATGGCTTTTTTGACAGCTGCTTTCTCCTGCGATGAGGCTTGTTTGTTGCGAACGGCAATCATGTCATAGGAGAAAATCTGTCCAAACTGCTTGTCGGCAACTCCGGAAATGGACGACTGGATGCCCAATCCAGCAAATAATAAAGCAACTGAGCCAGCCACCCCAAAGATGGTCATCAGCATGCGCTGTTTATAACGAAAGATATTGCGTGCGGTTACCTTGTGGGTGAAGCTGAGACGATTCCAAAGAAAAGTTAACCGCTCTAAGAAAATTTTAGAACCTGCTGCTGGCGGTTTGGGCAGCAAGAGCTGGGCTGGTTTATCGCGCAGTTCACGATAGGCCACCCAGAAAGCTGGTAGAATACTGGAGAGAATGGCTAGGCCAAATGCTAAGAGAATGTAAGAAGCATGAGGAGACAATTTCATCTTATTTAGGGTCAGATCGCTCATAGCGATATTACCGATATTGACAGGGAGATAATAGGTACCTGCTATCACTCCTAGGATTGTTCCGACGATACCAGCTGTAGCGCCATAAACCACAAATTTACGGATGATATCTCGATTGGAGTAACCAAGGGCCTTGAAGAGTCCTGAATTTTGTCGTTCCTCATCGACAAAGCGCGTCATAGTCGTAAAGGTGACCATGGCAGCAACTAGGTAGAGAACAATAGGGAAAAGATTAGCTACAATGGCGATACTGGTAGCTGTTGCCGAAAAAGAGGTATAGCCATCGCCACCCGGAAGCGTAGCGCGTGTATAGCTGGTGTAGGCTGGTTCTGTTAACTGGTTCTTTTCTTTTTGGGCGGCAGCAATCTTTGCTTGCGCCTGACTTATTTGCTTGCTGATCTCTGCTGCTTGCTGAGGTGGTAATTGAGCTTGAGCACCTGCTTGTGCTAATTGCTCCTTGACCTTATCTACCTGAACTTGCTTCTTATCAATTTTTTCCTGAGCATCGGTTTTGAGGTCAGCCAAACGCTTGGCACCATTATCCTTTAGCAAGTCATTTAGGTCTTTTTGATGGTCGGCTAGTCTTTTCTTATAGGTGTTTTTAAAAGGATTAAGTCCAGCCAGATCATCATAGCGAATGCGAGCGATACTATAGACATCACTGTCGAAGGCTTCTGGTAAAGTAACAGCATACCCTGATAGACTACCATCACCAGCTGTTGAGCTGCCCAAGCTTGTCTTAGAGAGGATTTCTGTTGAATTGACAAAGCCCGTGATCGTGTAGGTATCATATTTTAATGAAGTTTTATTGCCCCTTTTAAAAGTAATGTGATCGCCAATTTTATAATCCTTACGGTAAGCCTTGGATAGGGCAATTTCTTTAGCTTTTTTAGGAAATTTTCCTGATTCAAGTTCATAGCGAGAGATGTCATTAACAGTATTATCATAGGAGAAAATACGGACAGCATCAGAACGATGTCTGATCGTGACATCATCCAGATAGCCGTACTCTACTTTTGCCTCTTTGATAGCAGACAGTTCCTTTTGGTCGTTCTTGCTCAGTCCATAATCGGCCATAATGCTCAGGTCCATCGTGTGATACTTGGATAAGTAGTCACTGGCCGTTGTTTGCATATCGGGTGTGGTCGACTTGAGACCGACCAAGGCAAAGGAACCCAGCATCAAGAGCAGAACAATCGAAATAAAACGTCCCTTGGATCCTGTAATAGCCTTGCGCATATCTTTCCAATAGATTTTTTTAGACATAGCTCCCTCCTAGTATTCCAGGCTTGCAATATCTTGCGGATGATCATTAGTTTTGATAGATTTTACGCTAGCATCCCGCATATGAATCACACGGTCTGCAATAGGCGCTAAAGCTGAATTATGGGTTACGATGATGACCGTTGCGCCTTGTTGGCGAGACATGTCCTGCAGGATTTGCAGAACCTGTTTACCAGTTTGATAATCAAGGGCACCGGTCGGTTCATCACATAGCAGAATCTTTGGTTTTTTAGCTACGGCGCGTGCAATGGAAACACGCTGCTGCTCCCCGCCAGACAGTTGCGCTGGAAAATTGTTGATCCGTTTCTCAAGTCCGACTTCTTTTAGAATCGTTACAGGATCCATGGCATCTTTGACAATTTCTGAGGCTAATTCGACATTTTCCTTGGCCGTCAGATTGGCTACCAGATTGTAAAATTGAAAAACAAAGCCCACATCATCGCGGCGGTAATTGGTCCGCTGGTGCGAATTGAGCTGAGCAATATCTGTGCCATCAATAATGACCTGCCCTTCATCATTGGTATCCATTCCTCCCAGAATATTGAGCAGGGTTGATTTCCCTGCCCCTGATGATCCCAAAATAATCACTAACTCTCCTTTTTCAATCTCGAAATTGACATCATCATTAGCTGAGATAGTGGTATCCCCCATATGATAACGCTTAGTAGAATGTTTAACTTCGATATAAGCCATCTCTTTCCTCCTTAATTGGACACATTGTTGATTTATAACAGGAAATATTATATAATCAGCCTGTTGATTTAACAAGAACAAAAATAAACAAAGTGTTGATTTAAGGAAAGCATATGGCTCAAAAACGACAGACTGAAACCAAAAACTATCTCAAGAAGGCTCTAATCCGCCTACTATCGGAAAAGGATTTTGAAACGATTACTATCTCGGACTTGACCAAGACAGCGGGAATTAATCGCGGAACTTTCTATCTTCATTACTTGGATAAATATGATATGGTCAATCAGATGAAAGAGGAAATGCTGACTCAGCTTTTTAATATCTTACTGCAGGAAGATTTAGATGAGGACCCTAGGCCTGTGATAAAAGAGGTACTTGACTATCTTGTTAGGGATTTTGATTTTGTCTCTGTGATTGCAAAAACTTCTTATGTTAATTTCTCCCAAATCATCAAAGATTTTGTCTTTCAGCTCATTATCAGCTACCCTAACTGGAAAAAGACTATCGCCCAGCATTACGATATTCCGGAAGACTATGCCTTAGAAGTTTACCTAGCCAGTAGTGAAAGCCTCATTACCTATTGGATCAATCAAGGAGCCGACAAAAGTACAGCTGATATGGCTGATATCATCGTAAAAGTACTATTTGTAGATGAACCTATTTAAAAACAGCTCACATTGAAGTGAACTGCTTTTTTAGAGATACCAATTGAAATAAAGATACGCTAGTCTTTTTATATGGAATTGAAATGCATTAACTAAACTATCACACTAATAAGATACCATAGACTAGCAAAACACTGATGATGCTGAATAGGGATCCAATCAGGTAATATTCTGCAAAAGCTTGGCTTTTAGAGATTTTATCGTAGCGAGCAATAGACTTAGCCGTAAATACCAGACCTACGGCTGCAAATTGCCCTAGAATAATAAAAATCCCCATAATCAGGCGCTCCAACAGCCCAATAAGAGCGCCAGCTCCAGCTACAGTTTGTTCATCCGCTCTTTCAGGAACCTGGTACTTGCTGAAAAAGAGTTTAAACACAATGTTGATCGGCTTAGTAATCAAGGTTAAAAATAGTCCTAAACGAATCAGTTCACTGTTTTGACTGATAAGTAAGGTTGCCGCTGGCTTGAGCCAGAGGTAGATCAAAAAGATAGCCAGATAGTGCAAAATCTGATCACCGACAAAAACAGCTTGCTGCCAAGATGGTTTGCGCATGTTCGGTAGGAAATAAAATTTAGCACTATCAATGATAACATGGCTCAGCCAGACCAGCAAAAAATAGTCTCCTGCTTGTGGATCCAAAATAAAACAGAGCAAGAGAGGTATAGCAACAATAATAAGATGCTGCGCTAAGGCTTGGATGCTGTAAGATTTCTGATCGGCCATCCTCTGACTTTGCCACTGAAAATCTGCTAGGAAATGAGCCAATAAGGTCAAGGTTAGCAAAGGATTCTTTATGAGGTAATCCGAGAAAGTCAAAGATTCAAGCATGGTTCTCCTCCTTGCGACTCTGTTGTTGATGATCGCTTTTGCTTTCTGCAATGATCAAATGTGCTGCGGTTTTGCGATTTCGTAAATAATGTTTTAATCCGCTCGCTTTCAGGCGTTTACTAAAGCCGCTGGGCTTGATCCCTAAAGCATCAGCAATGATTTGATGCTCAAATTGTTCTTGATAAATCTGCTGTTTCAACAAGGCTCTTAAGACCGCTTGCTGGTTTGCTGTCCACTTCGACTTGATAAAATCTCCAGAGGATAGCAGACTATTAACGCTTTCTTGAAGTAACTGATCCTCACAGGACAGAGCGATACGGGCAACCCCATAATCGGTCTTATCGTGAACGTGATTGATGGCTTCACGGGCCCGCCAAAAGGCTGGCCCATCCGAACCGATACTTTGTTTCTCATTAATCGGAGTCAGCATCTCTCCTAATCCTAATCCAAAACGAATCTGAGTAGGAAACAGCTCCATCTGTATGCTATCAATAAGCTGGAAAATATTATCACTAGGTCGTAACAAAGCCTGAAATTCATCACCCGTTGTCACTGTAAAGGGTGAGACGATTACAGAAGCATAGTCCTTATTAATGACCTGCATCAAATTCAGCAGCTCCTCCTGCACCCGGGCGCGGTCTTTGAGTCCTTTAGAATTGATAATATCGCCAATAAGAGCAAGGTAGGTCATGGTCTTCTCCTTTTATTTTTGTCTAGTATAACAGACAAAAATAAAAATGTCCATAAAAACAGACATTTCTATATTTTCCCAATTTCCTTTATCAATCCATCTTTATCACTTAGTAGCAGCTGAGCTCCACCTAGGGTGATAAATGACCAAGCCGCCTTTACGGAAGATAAGAACCCCTCTATCAGCTAGTCCGTAGACAAGAGCGTAGAGAAGGATGGACAGACAACTGATTAATGAAGCAGCCCAGGAAACACGAGCCAACTGGGTATAGTGGTAGGTTATCTTGACTTTATGCGTGCCCTCAGGAAAATGAATAGTCGTAGCACCAGCTTTACTGAGGGTCGTCGGCACTTCTTGACCATCAACAGTGACGACCTGTCCCTTATAGCGATAAAAAGGGAGTTCGATTTGCTGTTCACTGCCTGTATTGTTCGTAATATCTCCTGTCGCATAGCTATCTCTGAAACGAAATTGGGATTCTAAAAGGATATCACTGTCTTTAACTATAACCTGATGCCCCAGCTTTTTGCCAGTATCAGCTACTTCATTTTTTTCTTTGGTCGACCTATTTGCATAATCCCTGAGTGCTATAGAATTGAGAACTTTCTTTTGAGTATTGCGATGAGATAGTTCGCTAAAAACGATCGGCTTATGACTGGACAGAGTTTTGAATATCGCTGTCGAGCTGCTGATGTTGACAGCAGATAAGGTAACTAAGACTGCTACAATCACAATCGCAGAATAGAAAAATCGTCGCCTACCCATTGGTGGCTTTTTAAGAAGAAAAGACTTAGAGGCTAAGAAGGTAGCAAATAGTGTGAGAAAACTATTAACCCGCCAAGCAAACTGGATAACGCTGACACTGCTGTTAGGACTATCAGGCCATTTTACTGCCTTGCTCTCCAGAAAGATAAATAGAACAATCCAGCCGATAAGGTAATAGTCTTCAATTCTTAATTTTCGAAATTGAAATAAAATCAAAGCGAGACAGACAATGACAAGAATTCCAGGCACTAGCTCCTTGATGGCATTATTAAGACTAAAGCGAAAAATATCACTGAGTGTTCTGGTAGAGTCGTTCAGCGATATCCCTCCGGGATTATCAATACGACTGTATCGAAACTGCTCCAGCATGGTAAAAAACTGAAAAGCACTCAAAGCTAGACTAGCCATTACGGCAATAAAGAAATTCCAACAGCGCTGAAGCCTATTTTGCTGAAAAGCAATTGCTGTAATAAAGATCAGACCAACGACGACTGAGGCCATAAAAGCTGTTAAAATATGACTGTAAATCAGCAGCGCCATACCAAAAGTCAGAGGATACCACCTATGATAATTGCCTCTAAGGATATTATAAAGCCCATAAAAAACTAAAGGCAGAAAACTCATCGCGATGACCTCACCAGTCGCAAAGCGGATCACAATATTGCCAAGGCGATAGGCTGAAAACACATAAAATATCGCAAAAAGGTGTGAGTTAAAACGATTATGAGTGATTCCTTTACTTGAATAATAGGCAATCAAATAGGTCACTACTGTCAAGGCATAACTATACAGAATCCAACCGTTATAGAGACTACCGGTCAATTTATAAAGCAAATAATAGGGATAATAGGTTAGATAAGGGTAGAAAAAATTAACCCCTTGTCCGATCTTGTAAAAAGACTTGAAATTAACCGGGCTTTCATGGATACTGGCTAGGCTGAGAACCCGATTAAGATGAAAGTGCAGATCGTCACCGTACAAGGCACCGTTGCTCATCAACAGGGGAATGATATAAATCAAACTGACTAATAGCGCTGCTAAAAACACTTTTAGCGGATCAGGAGCCCGATATTTAAGATACTTGATCGACATCCGACAGATCCCTTTTAAGATAATCCATAATTTCCTTAGAATATCTAAAACATTATCCCCTTGTCTTGGACTAGGGCTGTGATTATTTGGCTGGGGTTGTTGTATTATATTACTCGTCATTATTTTCCTGTTATGAGGCTGAGACAATAGTCTCAGCCTCTTTTATTTTTTGTAGTTTTTCTAGCAAGACGCAGTGCGTAAACGTACTTCCAGCTACTACTTCTTCTTGCCGCGCTTTTTCTTGGCTTTCTTAAGTTTATTGGCCTGACGTTTCATGGCTTGATTAACAGCGAACTGACCGATTTTCCCTTTCAAGCCGCCACCGAGCATTTGGCTCATATCAGGCATACCATTAGCACCGGCTAAGGCAGACATATCGGGCATACCACCTTGTCCCATCATTCCCTCGAGGGCTGACATATCCATACCAGAGCCATTTTTCGGCAATTGATTAGGATCTAAGCCCATCTGTTTCATGGCTTTATTCATATCACCACTCATGACTCCCTGCATCATAGACTTGGCCTGATTAAAGTCCTTGATAAATTTATTGACATCAACAAAACTATTTCCAGATCCTGCTGCGATTCGGCGACGGCGACTAGGATTGAGTAAGTCGGGATTCTCACGTTCTTCTGGTGTCATCGATGAAACAATCGCACGCTTGCGAGCAATATCACGCTCATCAACCTTTAGATTGCTAAGAGCAGGATTTCCAGCCATACCTGGAAGCATTTTCAGAAGATCTTCCATCGGTCCCATGCTTTGCACTTGATCTAGCTGCTCGATGAAATCATTGAAATCAAAGGTGTTTTCACGCATTTTTTCAGCAATCTCTGCTGAACGTTGTTCATCGTATTCCTGACTGGCCTTTTCAATCAGTGTCAGTAGGTCTCCCATGCCCAAAATACGGCTAGACATCCGATCTGGGTGGAAGGTTTCGATGTCAGTAATCTTTTCACCAGTACCGGTAAATTTAATCGGACGGCCAGTAATTTGGCGAACAGACAAGGCTGCACCACCGCGTGTATCCCCATCAATCTTGGTGAGGACGACACCTGTAATATCCAGTTTCTGGTTGAACTCACGGGCAACGTTGGCTGCTTCTTGACCAATCATAGAATCAACAACCAAGAGAATTTCATTGGGCTGGGCCAAGTCTTTGACATCCCGCAGTTCCTGCATCAGGGTCTCATCAATCTGCAGACGACCAGCCGTGTCGATCAAGACATAGTCGTTATGATTTTCCCGAGCCTGAGCTAGACCATTTTTTACGATTTCAGTCGCAGGAACATCGATTCCCATATCAAAAACTGGCACGTTGATTTGCTGTCCCAAGGTCTTGAGCTGGTCGATAGCCGCTGGACGGTAAATATCAGCTGCGATCATCAAAGGACGAGCATTGTCTTCTTTGATGAGTTTGTTGGCCAGTTTGCCGGCAAAGGTTGTTTTACCAGCCCCCTGAAGACCGATCATCATGATAATAGTTGGGATTTTGGGGGCTCTCTCAATCTCAGCTGTCTCCGACCCCAAAATCTCCGTTAGTTCTTCATTAACGATCTTGATAATCTGTTGGGTAGGATCCAGCGTATCAATGATTTCATGACCAACAGCACGCTCACGTACACGCTTGATAAAATCTTTAACAACTGGTAACGCGACGTCAGCCTCCAACAAGGCTAAACGAATTTCCTTAGTGACCTCTTGGACATCTTTTTCAGAAAGCTTCTTCTTTCCGCGAATATTTTTGAAAACGCCTTGTAAGCGTTCTGTTAAACTTTCAAAAGCCATAATTAATACATATCAGAAGCAACTGCCCTCAAACACCGGTATTTGTCATTTTGGACTACCCGATCCGACTTACCGTCAAACAGAGTTTACCAGCAGAAGAGTATTTTTCAAAACTATCAGAAGCAGCTGCCTTTTTCCTTTCTTCTTTTTAACTATTCACGATTATCGATACTAGTTAAGAGAGAAATATTTTCCTGCAGATATGCATCATCAGGATACTTCTCCATAATAGCATCAAAAATTTCACTGCGGACAATGTAGTCAGAATACATATGAAGCTTCATCTCATAGTCTTCTAAGATTTTCTCAGTCCGCTTGATATTATCGTAAACCGCCTGACGGCTGACACCAAATTCATCAGCAATTTCAGCCAGACTATAGTCATCCGCATAATAGAGCTCAATATAGTTCATCTGCTTATCCGTTAATAAGGGGGCATAGAACTCAAAAAGCGCATTCATGCGATTGGTTTTTTCAATTTCCATAAGCTTCATTATACCAAAAAAATCATCTAATTTATAGCTGAAATGCGCAAGATTCCGCCTTGTCTAACGACTTGCTTGGGAAATTGATTTACTTTATAATAGAGGTCAAACAAACGCGGTTAACGCAAATTTTTTGATGAATATCAACACTAATATGGGAGGCTCTGCAATGATTATCTATCACGATATGCTTTTTTCAGCCGTTAACAAGGTTAGACGGCTCCATATTTATTTACCCGATGATTATAAAGATAGCGATGAGCGCTACCCTGTCACCTACTTTTTTGATGGTCAAAATCTATTTTTTAACAATCAAGCGACCTATGGTACATCATGGGGACTCTATGATTTTTTACAAAACTGGCCTAAGAAAATAATTGTGGTCGGTTTAGAATGTAGCCACGAGGGTAATGAGCGCCTGTCTGAATACAGTCCCTACGATATCAACTCAGATTTTTTTGGCGATCCTATCAAGGGGATTGGACAGCTGACCATGGACTGGATTGTTCAAGAGGTTAAACCCTATATCGACGCGACTTATCGCACCTATAGTTTTCGCGAAGCCACAGCTATTGCTGGTTCCTCAATGGGAGGTTTAATGTCAATCTATGCTCTAGCTAAGTATAACCTTATTTTCTCCAAGGCAGCCTGCCTATCTTCGGCAATCTTGGGAGATATAGAGGCTGATGTCAAGGCTAGCCAGATTGATGAAGACACACGCGCTTATCTATCTTGGGGAAGCCAAGAAAGCTCAAGCTGGCAGGATAGGTACACCATCTGGGACAGTCCTGCAGCTAAATCCAATCTAACTATTGAAGCAGCATTTCAAAAGCATGGAGCAAAAACCTATATCTTTTATCAAGAAGGTGGGCGGCATAGCGAAGCTGATTGGGCCAAACAGATGGCACTTTTCATGGATTTTCTCTGGCGCTCCTAGAAAAGATAATGCCAGAAATTAAAATGATGAGACTGGGACAGAAATCAATAATTCGGAGAATTTGATTTTCCTCGCTCTCCTATTTTAAGGCTCAGCCCTCTGCCACTTTCCTGTTTTTAGGTGGCAGGATTTGGCAGTCTATCCCCAGACTGCCAAACTCCACTGGATAATTTCTATCCCACCTCCGCACAGCTCCAAAGGTCCGGGGGACCTTTGGAGGTTGGAAATAAGATGAACTAACGTTTATAGAATTGGATATCCACCCAGCAGTGGTTCATTGGTGCTAAAGTACCTAATAAACTGTGCAGGGGAAAGACTTATTGGCAGAGCCAACCAGTTTTTCTCCCAACCACTGCGCCTAGCAAATAAAATTGAATCAATAAGGTTGAGAACTCTTGTCTCAACCTTATTTTACCTTTTAATGGGTTAATTACTGCTCTCCAAATAAAACTCGAATCTTCCAGCTACATACTGACTGCGAACAAATTCAAAGGGGGTTCCATCATCTAGGTAGGAGGTTTGTCTCCGAGTCAATAGAGCATGCCCTTGCTTAACCTCCAGAGCATCTGCTTTGTCTCCATTAGCAACATCAGCAGAGATAATCTGCTGACTTTTACCGATAATATAACCGTGATCTGTCAGTGTCTGGAAAAAGTGATTAGTGACCTCTTCCTGTTTAAAATGGCGAATCAATCGCTCGGGAATACTGGTTACTTCATAAGCGACCGGAAGATTATCTGCATAGCGAACCCGCTCCATGCGTATAATATAGGATTTTGGCCTAACCGAAAGATGACGGATCTCCTGCTCATTTGGATAGGTACGCTCATACGAGATCAGTTTGCTGGAGGGGTCTTTTCCTTGAGATTTAATAATTTCGGTAAAGCTGGTTGTTCCCCGCATTTTTTCCTGAACTCGCTGACTAGCGACATAGGTACCGCTACCAACTCGGCGCTCCAATATTCCTTCGTCTACCAAGAGAGTAATCGCCTGCCGTAAAGTCATACGGCTGACCTCAAATTGATCAGATAGGTCGCGCTCGCTGGGCAGGCGGCTGCCGATTTTCCAAACACCTCGATCAATCTCGTTTTTTATAGCATCATGAATCCGAATATAAGCTGGTAGCATGGCATCCTCCTGATTAGTCTATACCAGTATTGTAGCATAAAAAAGCAGAAGGCTACTGGCTTTTTTCGCAATTTGAGAAAAATAGCGTGAAGCGCTTCTGCTGAAACATTTATTGTCTTTAGCACACATAAGACAACTTCTAGTTAGTCAGTTGTGTTGCTATAGACAGAAATAGACGATCCAGGTGTAAAATGAATAGGCTTAAACATCCAGTTATCATCTTGGTGGAAACGGCTGGTCAAAGTATCGGTAAGCGTGTTGCCAGATACCGTAATATTGCTGACATCTCCAGAGTGCTGACCAATACTAGCGCCGTAGGCAATAATTTTGCCCGACTTATCCTTATAAGGAATGAACGAATTATTGGTCACACTGATATTACTGGTCATAGCTTTTGTTTGATTGTAATTGCCATAGTTAGAGTCAATATTTTTTAAGAAATTGCCATCCCACTCCCCTTTGCTATCCGATGTATCGAACTGGATGGCTTCAGCGTAAATATCATGGTCTTTGCTGACTTCCGATAAATCAGTTTTATCAGTCAGCTCAGGTGCGTAACCTTCAAAGGTATTGCCTTCAAAACTTGAATTTTGCAAACCACCAAGGTCAAAGACGTGACTTCCTATTTTATGAACCATAGTAAAAGTATTGTTTTCGATAGTCCAGTTGCTGCCATGATTAACCATAATCATGAACTGGTTTCCTTTTTCTAAATCCTTGGCTTCGACAGTGATATCTCTCATGGTAAAATTTTGTACACCATCTGTTGCACCGGTTCCCGTCGCAAATCCAAACCAATACTGGGCACCATCGACAATGAGTTTGGTGCGATCGCCGCGAATCTGCGTATCCGAAGCTAAGGTAATATAGTCTGTTTCCGGAGTCTGTGTCCCAATGGTGAAATCTCCGCTGGGAAGGCCTAGAATGGTTCCAGGATTATCCTTGGCATAATTAAAGGCATCTTTTAAGACCTGATTATTGTCTGCAGCAGAATTCTCTTGCTTTAAAGGAACATGGTAAATATCGTTGACACTGGCTTCGGCGATATTAGAAATATCTGTACCGTCATCCAGTTTAACATCGTACTTATAACCGCCACCAGATGAATAATTATAACTGATATTCGTCACTTCTGCTGCGTCTCCCTGATAGCTGCTTAAATCGTAACCATCTAAATCAGTCTCAGCGGTATGACTAATCTGAATCGTAGCATCCTTGCCGAATTTAGCATCAGGCGCTTCCGTAATATCTGTTTCAGTGACACCTCTGACCTTATCACCATTCTCAAACTTGATCGTGTAAGTCATGACGGAATCCCCGTCCTTGGTATCAACTTGATTCTCAGAATCAATCTTGCCGATCCACTGGCGGTACCTTTCTAAATTTTTACCACCGATGGAAGTTTGTGCCTCAGCAGTAATCTGCACAGTATTATTTTCAGCGTACTTAGGTTTCAAATTTTCCGAGCCAATCTGGATATTGCTGGCAACATTAAGAACATCTTTCTTGAGAACCTTAAAACTGTCAGTAACCGCCAAAAGAATGATAGCGGCAACGACCAATACTCCTAACACAATCAGTTCCTGCACCCGAAACAGGCCTTTGCCTCGCTGTCTTTGTCGATTTTCCCTCAGTAAGGGACTGGTATGACTTTCTCTTTCTTTATGAGTAGGGGGAATTTTTTCTCGCATAGAGTTCATTATAACATAGTTTGCCTAGCGAGAATAGGGGGATTCACCCGAAATTTCTACTGCGCTCGGGCATAAAGTGTGCTACAATAGACGTAATCATTCTGTCAGGCAAACTGACAAACTAGAAAGGGTTAAGATGACTGAATTTACCAACCTTGAAAAGATCATCGTCTTGGATTACGGCAGCCAGTATAACCAGCTGATCGCCCGCCGTATCCGCGAATTCGGGGTCTTTTCAGAACTTAAAAGCCATAAAATTACTGCAGCCGAAGTCAAGGAGCTCAATCCTATCGGAATCGTCCTATCCGGCGGACCTAACTCGGTTTATGCCGATGATTCCTTTGGTATAGATGAAGAGATCTTTGAGCTTGGTATTCCGATTCTAGGTATTTGTTATGGCATGCAGCTTCTGACCGACCGTTTGGGCGGCAAGGTTGTCCCTGCCGACCAGACCGGCAACAGCGAGTATGGCCAGTCGACACTCCAGCTGCAGCAACAATCAGCCCTATTTGCCGACACGCCAAAGGAACAGGTCGTCCTGATGAGTCATGGCGATGCTGTGACTGAAATCCCGGCTGGCTTCCAGCTTATCGGAGAATCTGCCGACTGCCCTTATGCTGCCATCGAAAATCCAGAGCGCAAGATTTATGGTATCCAGTTCCACCCAGAAGTTCGGCACTCAGTCTATGGCAATGATATCCTGCGTAATTTTGCTGTGACTATCTGTGGTGCTAAGGCAGATTGGTCAATGAATAACTTTATTGAAATGGAAATTGCTAAGATCCGTGAGACCGTTGGCGAGCGCAAGGTTTTACTGGGACTCTCGGGCGGAGTTGATTCATCAGTCGTCGGCGTGCTGCTGCAAAAGGCAATTGGCGACCAACTAACCTGCATCTTTGTCGATCACGGTCTTCTGCGCAAGGGAGAAGGCGATCAGGTCATGAACATGCTGGGCGGCAAATTCGGACTTAACATCATCCGTGTGGACGCCTCCAAGCGCTTCTTAGACTTGCTGGCCGGTGTTGATGACCCTGAAAGGAAACGCAAAATCATCGGCAACGAGTTTGTCTACGTCTTTGATGACGAAGCCAGCAAACTCAAAGGGGTAGACTTTTTAGCCCAGGGGACACTCTATACCGATATTATCGAATCTGGTACTGAGACAGCCCAAACCATCAAGTCACACCACAATGTTGGCGGCCTGCCTGAAGATCTACAGTTTGAACTAATTGAACCCCTCAATACCCTTTTCAAGGATGAAGTCCGAGCTCTGGGGACAGCTCTGGGAATGCCTGATGAAATCGTCTGGCGCCAGCCATTTCCTGGTCCAGGTCTAGCTATCCGCATCATGGGAGATATTACCCCTGAGAAGCTCGAAACCGTCCGTGAATCCGATGCCATCCTACGTGAAGAAATTGCCCAAGCCGGCTTGGAACGCGATGTTTGGCAGTATTTCACTGTCAATACCGGTGTGCGCTCGGTTGGTGTTATGGGAGACGGCCGTACCTACGATTACACAATTGCCATCCGCGCTATTACTTCTATCGATGGCATGACAGCAGATTTCGCCCAACTGCCTTGGGAGGTCTTACAAAAAATCTCAAGGCGCATCGTCAACGAAGTCGATCACGTCAACCGCATCGTCTATGATATCACCAGCAAACCACCTGCAACTGTGGAGTGGGAATAGGTGACTAAATTAAAGTGAAATGGTTGGTTTAACAGCATTTCTAAATGTTGTAAAATGTGAAAGCGGAACTAAATTACTTTGGTTCCCCACCAGAAAATAATGTGCGGCCCCAAAAAGTTGAATTATAAATTTATGCTAAGGATTGAATCTTGTATTACACAGGTTTCAATCCTTTTAGTTTGGCAACATCAGCCAAATAGCGAATGAAATCGCTACTACAATATTCATATTTAGAAAGTTATAACGGAGTAAAATCAAACAACCAACTGATATACTTAACTCAGCTAGAACATTATGCGTTGCCCGCCAATTCCTACATCATTCCTTATTGAAAATTCTTATCCCAATAAATGGTTTGTTTTCCTCCTTTTTACTCTGCCAACATTGATACTCATCCAGACATTCATTAACATACTTAGCAAACAAATCTTCCATCGTAGACACTTGGCCTTTGGCATGAAAGTCATCAAAGGCTTTATAATAGGATAGACGATCTGTAAATTTAATATCAATCGGTGGTAATCCTGCTTTCATCAATTCAAGATTAACCAAAAGCCGGCCTGTTCGACCGTTTCCATCAATAAAGGGATGGATACTTTCAAAATCGATATGAAATTTGGCTAACTTGGTAATGATTGCGCTTTGATCCTTTTGATAATCTTGCAGAAGCTGCTCCATCTTAGGACATATCATATAAGGCGAAGCGGGTTCATTAGCAGCTCCCATGATTCTAACAGGAACTTTTCTATAGACACCTCTATCTTCCTTTTTATCTGACAGAACAAGGTAATGAATATCTTTAATGACTTGCTCCGTTAAGGGATGGTTTTCTGAGAGCAGTCTTTGCACAAATTGAAAGGCTTCCTTGTGACCAATAGCCTCAAGGTGATCCTTCAAAGGTTTCTGATCAATGGTCAACCCTCTTAGCACCATATCAGTTTCCCGAAGGGTCAAGGTATTTCCTTCAATCGCATTAGAATTATAGGTGTACTCTACAAGAAATTCCTCATTTAGCCGATCTAGCTCACCACTAGTCAAAGGCCTCCTTGTTGCTAAGAGTGACTTTTTCTCTTCAATCACTGATAGTAAACTAGAAGCCTTTTTATAACGACCATCACTTGGCTGTGCTGCATCCGCTGGTATTCTCCAAATTTTTCCATCGCGGTAGGCTCCTTCAATTTTCCCTTGGACACACAACCTACATTTAATTTAACCCAATCTATCTTTCAGTTCTTATCTCTTCATGTGAACATACTTATTTTATGGTACAATAGAGACACTGTTATACAAGGAGGTGTGCTATGACCCTTGATGTAAATAAGGAAGAATTAACAATTTTAGGGATTCCTTTTGATAACTTTACAGATTTTGATACCGTCTGGTATGCCATCGGTTCATCAATGATTGAAAATTATGAACCGACTGTTCAAGATGTGATTGATTTAAAAGCTTATGTTATCAACAGGCGAAAGGAATTGAACCTTGGTTAAAAATCAATACGAAGGCTATGAGTACATCGACCCTCATAATCAATACACCTATCCAAATTCTACAGTCTTAATCAACAAACAAAACATTACAAATATTGAAGAAGCCTATCGAAACGAGCATTTATTCGTTACTAGAAGGCTCGCAGATTTGCGATTAAAGGCTATTGAGGTCAATTCTATTAGTGATATTTTAGCTATCCATAACTATTTATTCCAAGATGTTTATTCTTGGGCAGGGCAATATCGTAGAGTTAATATTTCAAAAAGTGGTAATCCTTTTATGCCATTACAATCTTTTAACACTGCTGAAACCTATATGAACCAGCTTATTCATACCTATCATCAAACGGCTAACTCAAAAGATGAGGCTATAATACAATTAGCAAAAATCCTTGATAACCTTAATTATTTCCATCCTTTTCGAGAAGGTAACGGACGAACTCAACGAGAAGTTATTCGTTCTTTAGCACTATCAAAAGGATATTCGGCACAAATACGCGTTGAACAAAATGATGACATTTATAATCTTTATATGGACGGAACAGTCTATGGAGACTTAGGGAAGTTAGAAGAACTACTTGGTAAAATACTTGAAAAATTGTAAATTAGTTTGCTTTCTTATCTGCTGTTATGTTTAATTAATTCCACTTGAATGTACGCAATAATATTCCATTGATGGCACCCTTTATAAAAAGATCCTTTTGTCATCTGCTATATAAACTGTACCCCAAAAGTTAGATTTTGTGTCTAACTTTTGGGGTGCTTTTCTTATAAAATTAAGTTACGACGATAAATGAATATATGAGCTAAGAAAAAATGCGGGGGCTTGTTCCTAACTTAGTAAAGAATATGATGTCAATATTGCCACCATTTATTCCTTTTATAAAAATTTTGTACTAAATTCTCAAATCTACTATTTCTACTTGTCATAAAGAACCTATTCACTTTATTAATAGAAGCAACGAGCAAACATACTTCACATAAACTGGTTTAATCGGCCTAGGCCACGGTATTGGATAACTTTTTCCAATTAAGAGATACCTCCAAAACCTAATAGCTAGTTAAAATTTAATTTAGAAGTCCTACCTACCTAAAGTTATTTTTTACCAAAGAGGTGACGTCTTTAGCTGATTCTAGCGTATTGAAACCAAGTAAGTAAGCACGTTCTTCATTTTCTTTACACAATCCACGGATACTAGCCTTGATGTCCTTCCATTGGTACTTAGGATTAATTTGCTTCACCAAATAAACAACTATCATAATAACCACGGCTAATCTATTGGAAGGTTTTTTAACAGTAGATTTACCCTTTTTACTCTCAATAAAGTAAAGATAATCCTGCCAGTCTTTCCTAATTTTAGGTTTCGTCGTCAACTTAATATCAATCAAATTGGAATTATGAGCACAAATATTCCGAATAAAATTCAGACACTTCATCCAAGAGACAAGCTCTTCCCCACTGCATTGATAATAGGAAGTCACCTGTTTTAAGTTGCTCTCACTCATTATTTTCAGCATGGAAACCACATCTCCAAGCATCAATAAATCAATTCCTAGCCATACCGATGGGAACCCATCGTTATCTAGGTTAGTTTCTTTTTTCAATTCAGAGGACTGACTTCGCTTAACAATTTTTAATAATTTTGACTTGATGCCATACTGTTGCCGTTCAATCTCAAACCGAGAAAAATTTTGCCTATTTGACCAAGAAGAAAAATTTAAATAACCAAAAGCACCATAGTGAGTTCCTAAGACATAAGATATTCTAGTTTTAACGGACACTTCAATTTTTTCAATAGCGTGTAGCAGGTAAAGTCTCAAATTTTTGTCTTGATAATAGCGACTAAGAACCTCTTTGAATTCTATCCCATCATAACTGATTTCAGTATGATTTTGGTACTTTTTAACCGTGGACAGAGGACGAGCAAACTCCTTTAGGCGATAATAACTAATATTTTTTAGTTTATCAATATCACCTTTATGGACAATCATTCCTCTACTTTTGAAAAGGTCTAACTGTTCCTTCCATGAAAGTGCAACTGGTTTATCACTCATTTTTTCTCCTTTACAACAAAAAAAGCCCCACGTCAGACGTATCTGTCCATAAGGAAGTGAGGGGTTTGTCATCTTATACATATATTAACACACGCACTGCGTGTTTGCAATATAAAAGTTAAAATAATTATTTTTAAAATCTAATATACTTAGTCGGAGCAACAAAGAAAAGAAATTGAGAAATTTCACCTTATTGAAGAGGTAGGCGATAAAGAGGCTAATCAGCCAACCGCCTGCAATACCAATCAGGACATGGAGGAGCATGCTTTGAACTCCAAGCCGCAGAAGCATAATCCGAATGGCACTGAGCACCGGTGAATGGAAGATATAAATGATCAGACTGGATTTTCCCTTATCCGCAAAATAGTTGAAAAAGCCGTCGTGAGGCAGACGCGGATAAATCAAAAAGGCTAGAAAAACGCTAAGAACAAAGACCAGTCCTTTCTCAATCAGGATAATGGCTTAACCGCTAAAAAAGCTTTTTTCTTAATATGCTGACAAAATTCTTTTTACTTGGCTAGAGGTTTAAAAATAACCTGACTAAGCAAAAATACAGGAATGTGAAAGATAGCCCAAATCAATCCATTCCATGCGTTTAGCTTTCATTAGTTTCCCTTAATTTTCAAAGCTGCTCTTATGCGGAAATTTACGCTCAAAGCTATCCACAATTAATTGACACTTCTTATCAAAATCAAGGTCATTGACATCATCATTTAGACAGATAACACAATGTTGCGGATTGAGCAGTTCACCTGCTATCCCTTCTGTATCTTCCAGTGAATAATAGCTGCCAAAGCCAACTTTTTGCGGTTCAAATTGATTCTTTTCTATGTTCCAATTGCTCATCAAAAAGTGGTTTACATCATCGATATTTCTAAATCGGTTGTGACAGACTTTATCCAGCAGTTCGCCTTCTTTTTTCCAAACTTCTTTGAAGGTCGATTTCAAATGCGGTAGGCTGACATGGAAGTTTTTATAGCCAAAAATCCCTTTGTATAAGCTAGCAAATAGATTATTCACTATATATTTTTTATAGCGGATATTAAAAAATTTGAGAGGGTGTCTTTTTAAAACATTTTTAGCCTCAAAATATTTGTTGATAACGATAGTATTATTTAATTCAATATGATTGAATTCTTCCCTTGGAACTAAGGGAGCATAGATAGCATAGTCCTTGACTTTCCCATTAAGGAAAAAATCTTCTGGCTTTACAGTCCTATTAAGAAACATATCATCATTAAACAAGACAAACTGCTCACTTAAATCTGGAATTCTATGCAGATTCAGTTCGATAACATTGGAATTATAGGTGGGAAGATACTCCTCTGGAATATAGTCTTTATGCTTAACAATACGCAGTTTAGGATGATTCGTATTCAGCCAGACCGGTACATGTCCATAAGTGACAAAAAAGACCTTATTGACCCAAGGAGCGTAATTTTCTACTGCCCGAAACCAGTAATTAAAGAAGGGAATGCTGCGGTATCTTTGCGCAGTGTCTCCTTCTAGGTACTCGTTGCTTCCGTCAAATCGTGACTTTTCTTTGAGCCACTCAGGATCATTTCCATCAACATAAGTAACAACAAGATCAATCTTGCTTTTTTCTGTTAAGCTCATTGTGTAACATCCTTTAATGCTTCTGTGACTGCCTTTTTAAGGTAATACCCTTCTTGCAGTTTTTTCATAATTTTTTTGACATTTTTTGTATATTTCTGATAGTCTTCTTCAGCAAGGTGTTCCAATTTTTCTTCTAGCTCGTAAAGAGAAGAAACAACAAGGCCTAGATGGTGTTTTTCAACAAATTCTGCTTCAGCCGACTCTTTCCAAACAATGACAGGAATACCTGAAGATAAATAAAGTGACAGCTTATGTGGATTATTGTATTTCAGGTAGTTCCCAGTTGGCCCCGAACAAGTATCGAGTTGATTCCCGTCCCAAACCAGGCCAAATCCTGAATTTAACTGAGAAGGAACCTCGTCTGCTGGAAAAGAACCATGATAGTGAACATTATCAGGAATTTGCTTAGGTTCATAAAAAATACCAAACAAATCAAAGTCTAGATTAGACAGTTTCTCTAGCTGATAAGCATAGGGACTTTTATCAGCCTTTAGATTGCCAGCAATTTGAACGTGCTTTGAGAAATGGATATTTTTATCCTGTTGCTCCTTATTGAGATAATCAAAAATCTCCAAAGAAATGAGGCAGTCTGATGAAACACCGTAATCAATAAACCACTGCTTCATTTTATCATTATGAACAATAATTTTATAGGCCACAGCCAGCATCTGATTCAGCTCTTTTTGGTAAAACTTATCGGAAAATATATTTCTAATCAGCTCCACATCATGAACCAAAGAGATGATTTTAACATTCTTTTTCTCTTTTAGTTTCTTTAAGGTTGCAAAGCGATTGCTCTGGTTTCTTCGGAAAGGGTGCTGCAAAACTAAAACCGAATCTTCTTCAATTTGAGAATAAATCGCCGACCATTCTTTAATATAGGACACTTGTCTTTTGACTTTAGAAATAAAATCATACTGTTCATTGGACTTGGAAACAGCCAATTTCTTAAAGCCTAGGCCTGTCAGAATATCGACACAGTCATTTGTTGCCTTACTGCCAGCATGTTTATGATGTCCGTATGATTCAACAATTTGGTATTTATTCAACTTCTTCTCCTAACAATAAGGATTCGATATCCTTGGCTTGGCTGCTAATATCAAATCCTTTTTCTTCAAAAAGAGGCTTAATCTGAACTGTATTACTGCGATCTAGCTTAAGCATATCTATCATGGTCTGAGCCCAAACAGCTGGCTCTTCATCCAAAGAAAGATAATTAAGACTGTCCAAAATTTTCAACTCTTTGGTAATAGTGTCGCTAGCCAGTACTGGCAAACCATTGGCCTGTGCCTCAACTGCAGAAAGAGGCAATCCTTCAAAAAGTGATGGCAGTACGAAAAGATCTAAAGCACTCAGCCAAGTTTTCATATCAGACTGACTGCCAGCCATTAGTACCTTATCCGCAATATCGTAATCCTTGATTTTTTGTTTTATCAGCTCTTCTGTACTGTTAGTTCCAGAGGTTTTCCCAATAATAACTAGCCTTAATGAATCATCTAATTCCAAGGCTTTGTTAAAAATATCAATCAAAAAGGGCTGATTTTTTTGGATATCCAGTCTTCCAACATTACCGATGATTTTATTTTGCTGCCAGCCCAGGCTTTTTCGCAAATCTTTTCTGACACTAGCAGAAAATGCAAAATTGTTAAATTCAATAGCATTTTGAATAATACGCGATTTTTCTAAGGCAGATCCAGAATACATATAGCGTGCTGCCAAATCTGAACAGGCAAAAAAACGAGTCGCAATCTTTTTAATCCGTTTTTTATTGATGGTATGAAAGACTAAGCGGGCAAAATTTCCCTTCCATTGGGAACTGTGACTGTGAATAATCCGTTCTTTAATGCCGTATTTTTGGGCATAGACCAATAAATCAATATTAGGAATTCCCATAGCATTATACCAGACAGCATCATAATCTTTTGCATGTTTGTCAAAAAAGGAAGTCAGCGCTCTTTTATAGTTTTGATAAGCTGAGATTGTTTTACCTTTGCGGGGCAGATAATATACTTTAGAACCTCTGGCCAATATTTCTTCTTCAAAAATAATAGGCTCCTCAGTTCTCTTGATAAAATCAATCTGAATTTTTTGAGGATTCAAATGCCTGTAATAATTCATTATAAAGGTTTCTGTCCCAGCCAAGACCGGCGACATCCCCGTCATCAGTATCTTATACATAAACCAGTTCCTTATTCATTTAGCAGTTCCTTAATAAGTGTTCGACACTCAGGATAAGCGGTTAAATCAAATTTTCGGCTAAAAAAGTAGCCTTCATCTCTTATCCTGCGCAGTTCTTTTCTATCTTCTTGACTGCCTGTCCAAACATAAGGATTGCCATCCCACCAATTGACAAACCTCAGATTCGCCTGAAATTCATCACGTGTATTATGATTGACAGCTGCATTAAAAATGCGCTCATTAAAGCCAAATTTATCTAAAAAGATTGGTAAAAAAACTTCATCAGGAATAAAAGTCCTGCCAAAAGTTTTAAGCACCCACTCTTCATTTTTTAGCAAAGTCCTAACAACATCATCTGGCAAGCTGACCCATTGACTGGCCTTCATGGGTATCAGATCAAATTTTTTGAGCAGATTAATCCTTAAGATTTTTTGAATGCTTACTTCCAAAAAACGATAGATTTTAAATAAGCCTTTTCCAACAATTCCCGGAATGGTTCTTGGGGTAAAGCGCTCAAAAAAATGATAATACTTTAGCCGATTAATATTTTCAGGATCTCCTTCTAAGGTCATCCGACTAAGAAAGACTTGCCCTTTATGGTCATTAAAAAAATGATGCATTTTCTTTTGACTGACAATAGGCAAGTCTGCCCCCGATAAGAGATGATAAAATTCATAATGATCATGCGCCTGTGCTGCTTTAAACAGCAAAAGTTCTGCTCTAACCTGAGAAAAACCGCCCCAGTAAATCGCTTCACGAGCTGTAATCGTAAGGTCTGAATGTTTACAGGCACTCTTGATTAGATTTTCATCGTTTTTTGTAAAAGGGGCTTTGGCATCAATATGAATAAAAATATCATTGCTGGTATCATCCAATAAAGAAACCAGAAGAGCTAATTGTTTAAAATTAGCATGAGCCATGATTAAATACGCGTGTTTTGTCATCTTTTAACTATCGTTTTAATTTTTATCAATCGATTGATTAGGCCCGCAAAGAATGGATAATTACTGGCGTAAAGTCTAATCAATAATTTTCGACTTAGGGGCAGTTTTGCATCAAGCAAATTATTTTTATTTTTCTTTAATTGCCGGGATAAGGTTTCTATTTCACCCGCAAATTCTTTTTTCAAGGAAGCAAAATTCGGTGATAAAGAAATTTCGGTAAGCAAGGCAAAATCTGCTCTCTGCCGGTTCAATTTAGCCCATTCTATGTAATCAGAATCAGTAGTTCTTTCAGCTTCCTTGACCACTATATCCCATCCCTTTAAGACATCAAAATGCTTCTTGGAAAAACGGGAAGTTAGTCCTTGATTATTGATAAAATAGTGATAAACGGCCTTATCTGTCACAACAATCTTCTGTGATTTTAAAATATAGCGAAAAGTTGTCGGAACATCTTCAGCATAAAACCCTTTAGGATAGGTAATATTTTCAACAACCTGACGCTTATAAAGCTTGTTCCAAACATAATACTCAATGGTTTGGCTTCCAATTTTAAAGTATTTTTTGGCATAAGCTTTCTGCGTCAGAACTTCTGCCTTAAGAGCCTTTTTCTGAGAAAAAGGTTTAAAAACAGCTGTTCGGTTAATAGCACCAACACAAATGTCCGCCTTATTCTCTTCCAGCAGAGAAAGCATGCAGGCATAGGCATCTTCCTCTAACCAGTCATCAGAATCCAAAAAGGCAACGTAGTTTCCTGTGATATATTTGAGGCCTGTATTTCTGGCTTCACTAAGACCGGCATTTTCTTGGTGGATAATTCTAATCCGTGAATCTGTCTGAGCAAATTTTTCGGCAATGGCAACTGAACCGTCCCTTGTTCCATCATTGACAATAATAATCTCAAGATTGGAATAGGTCTGGTTCACCAAAGAAGTTAAACAGCGCTCCAAATACTGCTCCACGTTATACACGGGTACGATAACACTGATTAGCGGATCATTATGATTCAACATCTATTTCCCTTCTTTAGCAACTATCTAAATGTCATTGAATTGATCGACTATTTTCTTCTAAATTTCCTCAGTATTTCGCCTATTTAGCCTATACTGTTCAATATATAGTATTCCAAAAACTAATAGAAAAATATTGTAATGAATATTACCAATCAGGTCATCAACCAAGCCATGAAGAGCTAAGCTGATGAGGATAATGAAAAGGTACATATCTCTGCGCTGATACAGCCTAACCATCACAATAGTCATACCAAGGACAAAAGCCAAGCTAATAATCAAACCATACTGTTGCAACATTTGCATATATAAATTATCGACATAGAGATATCTGGACCGTGTTATCCGCCCAAGAGTATTTAAACCATTACCAACCCAATCAATTTGTTGCCCCGTCAACTTGAAACCATAGAGTTCCATAGATTTGTGCATTAGATACAGGCGATTCCCAAATAAACCATTGAGAAAAAGTTGAAAAGAACTAACTGGTGTATATTTAAAGCTAAACCATAGACTGAGCAAAAATGAGGCTGGATAAGATAAAATAAAGAGTGACAGCAAAGGTCTCATTTTCTCTATCAAATTAGGATAGTATTTAAGAATGATCCAAATAATCAGCAACAAGGTGACACTATAGTATGTCAGACGCGAATTCGTCTGATAATAAACCCAAAAATTTATAGCAAAAAGTACAAATAATTCTAACAGACTAACCTGATTCTTTTTAATAAAAAATCTTCCAGAAATAATATTCAGTAAAACTGCAGATGGGAAGAGAGCATACCTAAAACCGATGTAATGACGAATACGATCAGGAGTCTGCTCCAAATAATTAGGAATAATGCCTAACAAACTACTAAAAACAATAAAAGATAGCGCTAAAGAGCTTGAAAAAACAGCTACTTTAACAAGGTTTTCCAAAGGAAATTTTCTGTAAAAAAAGCTAAAGAGTATCATTACAGAAATATTCGAAAAAACACCTGCTGTTCTTACGGCAATCAGTAAGAGAATCAAGAGAATAGGAGCAACTAGCAACGATTGCTTGCTCAATTTAAAATCAGTTACTTCTACCAAGATCATTATTGCCAATAATGAATAATTGACAAGTTTGAAAACAGCATCAGGTATAATTTGAACAAAAAATGATGCATTTAGTACGGCAAAAAACAGGTATACAGCTAAAACCAAATAAAGGATTAAAGCTAAAATAGAGTCTTTATTAATTTTAATTATCATGAATTTTCTTTTCAAACCTTCTCTTAACTGACTTGGAATATAAGTTTTCTACTTCTTTTTACTCTCTTAGAATAGCATCGATAAATTTTGTGCCTATCACAGTGAGGCAAATCCTCTTGAATCCCAGTTATCAAAGAGCTATCAATCACAACTAAGAGAACCCTTTTATTTTAGGGGGACTTTGCTGCGGATTATCCTTTTTCTTATTAAATCAATAGCGGTACAAGCACTGTAGACTAATAGAACAATCACTATTGACGCAGGTATAATCAACCAGCTGTCTTGATACTGATTCACATGAAATAGCTCTTCCCATAGAAACGGTCTTACAATCGGGTGATCGTGAATTAAATATACGGCAAAACTGGTAGAAGCAATGGTGTTTATGACTTTTGAGTGAGATAGCTGTATCTTCTTAAAGATTAGAAACAGTAATATAGATATCAACACTATTGGCAACTTGTTCTCGCCGTAGAAATAGATGACATGCCCTTTAATAATTTCAAATTTATCAGTTAAGTAACTAAGAATAACCGTACCAACAAGATTTAGCAAAACAATAAGCGTCACAAATGCTGTTAGAATTTTTTTGCTGAAACTTTCTAACAAGCCAAATTTTCGGATATAACCGCCGATACAATACAGTGTACAAAACCAAGTCAATTCTGTATAGTCAGGGGTGGTTCCTGAAAAAGTGGGGACCAGAGAGAAAATGGTAATCAGCACCGCTAACAATTGCTGGTAATTAGTTTTGCTTAACTGCTGCAACCCCTTGTTGATAAAGGGATGCAGAAGATAAAGTATAAAGTAGCTTGTTGCAAACCACCACATAGAAAAAGTTATGGGTAAGAAAGATTTAATAACAAACTTTATATCAACTTGATCCGAGCCAAAGATTGCTCCTAAAGCTAAAAGTGCTAAAGAATAAAATATAACCCGCCCCCAAAACTTTACTAATTTTGATAAATTAAGTTTCTTTTGGCTTGCGCTCAAAAAATAGGCAGAAATAAGAATAAAGATATTCACACCTACTTTGCCACCCATTATAATAAAATAATACCAGCTTCTAACGAGGCAAGACTCTGTTTCTCCCACCATTGTAAAATCCCCATGGATGGCAAAATGATGAAAAATAATCATTACTATGGATAGTATCCTTAATAATTCAAATGAGGAATTTCTTTTTTGTGTTCTGTTCATAAAGGTACATAATTTTTTCTGGTCAAATTTTTATTGATTTTTGCGTCAATTTCAAGGAATAATAAGATAGCAAGATAGAGCGTAGATACTTTACCCTTTAAGATCTGATCTATGCTGCTGATAATTACCTTACTTCACTTCTCACACACTGCAGGGCGGCAGCGATGACTTGGTGCATGTCGTAGTAACGATAGTGACCCAGACGGCCGCCGAAGATAACCTGACCTTCTTGGTCAGCTAATTTCTTGTATTCCTTGTAGAGGTGATTGTTGCGATCGTTGTTGACGGGATAGTAGGGTTCATCTCCACGGTGCCAGGTCTTAGAATGTTCCTTGGTGATGATGGTTTTAGGCTGAGTGCCAAATTCAAAATGCTTGTGCTCAATGATCCGTGTGTACGGTGTCTCTGCATCCGTATAGTTGACCACCGCATTGCCCTGATAATTTTCCAGCTCGAGGGTTTCTGTCTCAAAGCGCAGGCTGCGGTACTCCAGCTCACCCAGTTGGTAATCAAAGAACTGATCGATCATACCGGTGAAGACCACCTTAGGAAAAGCCGCTAAGTAGGCTTCTTTTTTAGCGAAGAAGTCAACGCCAGTCTCCACATCAATATTGGCATGATCCAGCATCTTCTCAACGATCTGAGTGTAACCTCCGATCGGAATTCCTTGGTAGGTATCATTGAAATAGTTATTGTCATAGGTTAGACGAACCGGCAGGCGACGGATGATAAAGGCAGGGAGTTCCGTCGTTGGCTTGCCCCACTGCTTCTGTGTATAATCCTTAATCAGCTTTTCATAGATGTCGGTCCCCACCAGCGAAATAGCCTGTTCCTCGAGATTTTCAGGCTTCTTACCACCTAAGACAGCCCGCTGCTCATCAATCTTAGCCTGAGCCTCCTGCGGTGTCACCACACCCCAGAGCTTGTTGAAGGTGTTCATATTGAAGGGCAAATTGTAGATTTCCCCCTTATAATTAGCAATGGGACTGTTCGTGTAGCGGTTAAACTCTGCAAACTGGTTGACATAATCCCAAATTTCCTTGTCAGACGTATGGAAGATATGAGCCCCGTACTCATGTACTTGGATCCCTTCCACTTCCTTGGTATAGATATTTCCAGCGATATGGTCACGCTTTTCAATCACCTTGACCCTCTTACCCTTGAGGGCCGCTTCGTGGGCAAAGACAGCCCCAAACAAACCCGCACCAACAACTAAATAATCATATTGTGACATCGTATTCTCTCTCTTACTTAAAATCATTTCATCTACTATGATAATCTCTTGACAAAAGGAAGCCGAGCTCCTAAAAGTGATTGCTTTTTAAAAGCTGGCTTCGTATTTCTTACCAAAGAATTTGGCTTGCAGGAAGGACAGCCCCTTCTTCCACAGATTGACCTTTTCCATGTAGATAAAGGGCACTTCTTTAACTGTGAGATCCTGCTTATCCAACCAGACATTGAAGAGGATCTCACTGACTCGGCCGAAGAGACGGGCTTCAAAGGCTGTTAAAACCTTGGTGTCGATCCTTTGGTAGAGCTCTTGCAAGATCGGAAAAAGCCAGGCACAGTAGGCATCCGAATTTGCCTTAGACATGAGATACATATTAAACATATAGCCTGAGCGTTGCTGCATAACGCGGTCAAAGGCCGTCAGATAATCCGGCTGAATTTGCTCGATAATGGCCCTCGCCTCGTCCAAATGACCACCATCAAAGGTGTGGGCATAGTGGGAATAAAGGGTTTCGATATAGTATTTACGGCGCTTGGGAACAATGACATCAGCCTGATCCAAGAGCTTCTCGCAGTCAGCCTGCGTGAGAATGGCCTGATTGATATCCAGACCTTCCTTGTAACGCACCCCATCTTTAGCAAAATACCGCCGATAGTGTACCAGCCCCAGATAATCACAATCCAGATTCTTCCAAGCCCAGTAAAGACCCGTGAGTTCGCTGTAGTATGGATTGCGTTCTGAGATGTTCTCACCTCTATCGTCTGGCGTGTAACCAATATCAGGCTTGCCTTTAGCGCCGACTTGAATCGGCAGATAAAGCTTGGTATCCCGCGGCATGACAAAAGGTTTATGCGCCGCCACAAGCAACGTAATGTCTTTCACAAATACTCCTTACTTCTTATAATAATGATAAAGATAGCGGATGAAATCATCCCTGATAGCAAGGCTGACAAGGACGTAAATCAATCCAAATACAGTCGCTGTCACAGCCAAAATAAGAAAATTTGAAGCTCCGCTCAAGAGCCCCATATAGAGCGCTAGAGCTGCTAAACTTGCTAAAAGTGTCGCTAGGAAGTTCTTATAGTAGTGCAGCTGAGATAGAATCTCTCTGAGAAAATCACGCAGCACATAGATTTGGTAGGCAGTGACAAAGGTCTCAG
This sequence comes from Streptococcus dentasini, assembly GCF_053206945.1. Taxonomy (NCBI): domain Bacteria; kingdom Bacillati; phylum Bacillota; class Bacilli; order Lactobacillales; family Streptococcaceae; genus Streptococcus; species Streptococcus dentasini. The sequence continues at coordinate 188,970 of NZ_JBRUHS010000001.1, read as the reverse complement.
CTACCAGAGTACCAAAGGCTGCCCCTGCTGCGCCAAAACGAGGAATGCAGATGATGTTGATGATGAGATCGACAACCGCACCTAGGGCCACTGACTTGAGGACCTCATTTTCCCGTTCGGTCGGCACCAAAATCTGGATTCCCAAGAGATTGGACAGGCCGATCAAAAAGAGCGTCGGCATAATCAGCTGCATGGGCAGGATAGAGCCTGTGTAGCTCGTTCCTGACAGGAAATAGATGCCCTGCTTAGCAAAGAGGGTAAAATAGACCCAGAGTGGAATAGCAATAAAACCAATAAACTGCAGGGACCTCACGCTCAGGCGATAGAATTCCTCTTTGCGCTCATGCTTAACATAGTACGACAGACGAGGCAAGAGAACACTTCCCATCGATGTTACAAGACTGACCAAGATAGCCTTGATTTTGACCGAGGCATTGTAATAACCGACAGCCGCATCCCCCTTCATAAAGCCCAGCATGACCGCATCCAGATTGGTGTAGATAGTCGTCGCTACTGTCATCATAAAAAAGCTAAAGATAGGCTGAAGATGCTGGCGCAGATCCATATTAGCATACCACTTAAGCTTGAGGTGGCGTCTCAGATTGATGAAGTTAAAGAAATTCGATCCCACGCTGGCCAGAATGGTAATAGCTCCGTAAATGACATAATCTCCCTGATCGTGAACCAACAGAAACATAAGCGCTAAGGATACGAACTTAAGAACGATCGAGCGTACAGTAATGTAAGCGTACTGTTCCAAAGCCTTATAGAGCCACTCGCAGCCGATTAAGTTGAAAACGAGGGTAGCAATATTAATCATAAACAGCGTTCTATCCTGAGCCATGCGAGGGACTGCAGCGATAGCGACTAGGTAAGCAGTCAGCGATAGCGCCATGGCTAGGCCATTGATGACCATAATCTCCTGAACTGTCTTGGACAGCCGCTCCCTATCATCGCGCACCTTGGCACAGGCCCGAATTCCATAGGTCGGAATGCCCAGCATCCCAATCATGGCAAAGTAGGACACGATAGAGGTCGCAAAGGCTACCTTACCAGTCCCCACCGGCAAAAGAACCCGCGAGACGTAAGGGAAGGTTACTAAGGGAAAGACAATATTCGAAATGGTCAAAATGAAATTCATGATGATATTCATCTGAACAGAAATCTTCTTTTCAGCCATCAGCTTTCCACCACTCTCTTCTCAATCGGCAAAATCTTTATCATCAGTGAGCTCCCCTTCCGCTTAATACTTGTCTCACCGTCAAAAGAGTTATTTTGACATCTAATCTAAAAGAAAAATGCCGCGGATAATAAAGTTCTAGCTGGCAACGCTCAGGATACAAGACATCGCTGCGTCCAGAAACCTGCCACCAGCCTGTAGCACCTGGTTTCACCGACAGCAATTCTTTCTTTCCTTGCTCTGTATATTCCTCGAGTTCAGCAGCTAAGATTGGCCGAGGACCAACAAAGCTCATATCTCCTTTTAAAATATTGATAAACTGAGGAAATTCGTCTAAACTTGTTTTCCTGATAAAAGCACCGATTTTAGTTAAGCGGGGATCCTCACCCTCAGGGAATTTATAACCATTAGACAGATATTTCTGATAGAGCTCTTTATCTTGTTTGAGCATTTCTTCGGCATTTTCCACCATAGAGCGGAATTTAATGATTTTAAAGGTTTGGCCATTTAGCCCCATTCGCTCTTGGGTAAAGACAACTCTTCCCTTGTCCTTGCCAAATGAATAACAGCAAAGAATGATAACAGCTAAAGGCAAGAAAAAAACAACAGTACCGACAAGGCCAACCACAATGTCTAAACCGCGTTTGATATAGCGATTGTAGATGCCTTGTTTTGCTGTTATTTCATGCTCCAATGTTAGCCCATTTCCCATAAATTTTTATCACTTCCTATTCTAAGAAAACATGCCTTGATATTACTCTCCCAGATAATATTAAAAATACAGCGATATCGCTTATCATTTTATCATTTTATCATTTTTACATACGTTTTACAATGTCACCAAACTGAAATTTTCAAGTAAACATCTCAGTGCCATCAGTCTAACATAGGGGAGAAATGAGGGTTGCTTAGACCAAGAATCCTCTCTACTGCGGACGTACTTTTTACAATTCGTTCGATATATCACCTGTCAAAAAAGTGCCTCGTCATAGTAAAAGTCGCATCAGGACATCCTGCTAAAATACGAATTCTTCTACATTATACAGGTCTAAGCTTCTATTTATCATAATTTACGAGACAAAATTCCTAAAAAATTTAAAAAAGGAGGGGAGATTCAGTCAGTAATTATGATAAAATCACAATTTTGATTTTTCTCGCTCTCTTATTTTAAGGTTCAGAGCTTTGCTGCTTTTCTCTTTTTAGGCAGAAGGCTTTGGCCGTCTACCACCAGACGGTGCCAACCTCCACAGTATCTCAATATCATATGAATCAAGTGCACCTAAAAAGCCACCACCAGATGGTGATGGCTTAACAATTTGAGCAGCGGCCCTATTATTTAAGAGTTACACTTGCTCCAGCTTCTTCAAGCTTAGCTTTCATTTCTTCAGCTTCAGCTGCTGCTACACCTTCTTTAAGTACTGATGGTGCATTGTCAACGAGAGCTTTAGCTTCTTTAAGACCTTCGCCAGTGATTTCACGAACAACCTTGATAACAGCAACTTTCTTGTCACCGCCAGCAGTCAATTCAACATCAAATGAATCTTTAGCAGCACCTGCATCTTCTGCACCAGCTGCGCCAGCTGCAGCTACAGGAGCAGCTGCAGTTACACCAAATTCTTCTTCGATAGCTTTTACAAGATCGTTCAATTCAAGGATTGAAGCTTCTTTAATTTCAGCAATAATGTTTTCAATGTTCAATGCCATTGTCATTTCCTCCAAATATGTTTTTATTTTAGATAGGCTGTAGCTCTAGGCTACCAATTGCGATGAACTGCTTAAGCAGCACCGTCTTCTTCTTTGCTGTCGGCAACAGCCTTGACAGCGTAAGCAACGTTGCGCACTGGCGCTTGAAGTACAGAAAGGAGCATAGAAAGCATACCTTCGCGGTTTGGCAGGGTTGCCAATGCTTGGATCTCTTCTTTTGAAGAAACAGCGCCTTCGATTGCACCGCCCTTGATTTCAAGTGCGTCAGCTTCTTTTGCAAAGTCGTTGATGATTTTTGCTGGTGCTACAACATCTTCGTTTGAAAAGGCTACAGCAGATGGTCCAACAAAAAGGTCTTTCATGTCGTCGAGACCAGCTTTTTCAGCTGCACGTGACAGGATTGAGTTTTTGATCACTTTCAGCTCAATGCCGCTTTCACGAAGTGAGCGACGAAGATTAGTGTCTTGCTCAACTGTCAAACCACGTGAATCAACAACCACAAGAGCCGCAGCAGCTTTCATCTTTTCAGCAACGACTTCGACCAGTTCGGCTTTTTTTGCAATAATAGCTTCACTCATTAGTTTTACCTCCGTTATTATTTTGTCTGGAAACGAAAAAATTCGCATCCAAACCCAGACACGAAAGTACAAATACGTTTTATAGCAGCTCAGAAAAATTCTGAGTCTTTTAGTTCTACGTTTTTGTGCCTCGGCAGGATGTTTATGAGTTGAACTCCCCTGCTGTCTTAGGTCGGTTATATAAAACCTAAACATTATACTAACACGGATCTAAATGAGTGTCAAGGCTTGTGTATAAAATAAAATGAAAAATCCTTCTTAGACTAGGGTGAAAAGCTCGTCTGATTTTGATATGATAGAAGCACTTAGATAACAAACCTCTGCCGTATCTTAATAATTGAACACGGGCTGCGACTTGTGCAAAAAAGATAGTTTCTTTCTAGACGCAAGCGTCTTCGTTGAACCTCCTATTTTTGCTTGATCCGCGGACTCCCTTTGTATCTTAATAATTGAACAGGAAGCTAATCTCTTCGGAAAAAAGACCGACTTCCTTATGTCCAAGGACACGGCGTCTGTCGCCTATTTTTCGGTCAGAGATTTTCGCTAAGCGAACCGCTTCTTTGTATCTTAACTTAACTGAACCCGCCTACGACTCTGTAAAATTAGACTCACCTTTTACCACTATTCCAACTATCCTACCTGATATCGCTAAAAGTCTGGGGGTGTCTGTCAGCTCGCTAGGGGCCTTGACCTCTATTCCGCTGCTCATGTTTGCAATTTTTTCCTCGCTAGCCCCTAAACTGGCACGCGTCTTTGGTCTTGAGCGGCTGATTGCCGCGGTACTTTTAATCATGGCAATGGGGTCAGTGCTTCGTATCATCTCATTACCTACCCTCTATCTAGGAACCATCCTAATCGGAGCGACCATTGCTTGTGTCAATGTCTTGCTCCCCAGTATTGTCGCTACTTATTTTCCCCACAAGGCTGGTGCCTACACTACGCTTTACACCAGCGTTATGGGGCTCTCTTCTACTATTCTGACCTCTCTAGCTTCCCCAATATCGAGTATTTTTAGCTGGCGTGGTTTTATTATCCTGCTGTCAGGTATTATCCTGTTAGGCTTCATCCTTTGGCTGCCCAATACCAGAAATCCTCGTCAAATCCAAAAAGAAAGCGCACAAGAAGAAAACAGCCACTCGCAAAATCTCTGGAAGAACCCCTACGCCCTTGCTATGTTGGTCTTCGGAGGCCTGCAGTCTCTGCTCTTTTACACAGAGTTAACCTGGCTGCCGACACTATCACAAGCTTCTGGTATGTCGGCCGATCAAGCAGGCTCTCTGCTTGGCCTCTACAATCTGGTCAGTCTGCCTATGTCTCTGACAATCCCCTCCTTGGTAAGCCGACAAAAACGTCGAGTAAGAACCGCGATCATGCTTGGTTTTGTTGGATTGACCATACTGGGACTGGCTATTCTGCTGCTTTCGCCAGCTGACTATTTCCTTTGGGCAATCGGCCATATCAGCCTTGGTTTGTCAGTAGCTGCGTTATTTCCCTATATGCTGGTTAGTTTCAATCTCAAGACAAGCCATGCTCAAGATACGGCTCGCCTTTCAGGAATGGTTCAAACTGGCGGTTATCTCTTAGCCTCAATTGGCCCCATTGTCCTCGGCTACAGTCAGGAAATTTTTGGAACATGGGATGCACTGCTGTGGATTCTAGCCTTGGTTACAGTCATTGTAGGTGGGGCTCTGGTTACCTTTGAAAAAGTCGATAAAATTTTATAAGAAAAAATCGCCTCCCTGCAGGGGAAGGTGATTTTTCTTTATCTAAGATTTCCAGATAGGATTTCAATATCCTGCGGTCGCGTACGACAGCAGCCTCCAACAACCTTGGCACCAAGTTTGTGCCAGTCTCTAGTATTTTCTAATAGGCTGTGAGAATGGTCAGCCGATTGAGTCCACGTTTGACTGGCGCCATCATAAACTTCACCAGAATTGGGATAGGTGACAAGGGGCTTTTGAGTGTATTGTCTCAGCCGACTCAGAAACTCATGATAGACATTGGGTGAACTGCAATTCAGTCCCACTGCTAAAATCTGTGAACTGGCATTCACGAGCTCAGCAACTGTTGCAATATCTGTACCATCCGAAATTGTCTGTCCATCCTGCGAAGTGAAGCTCATATAAGCCTCGACTTCTGGAAATTCTTCAGCCAAAAGTTCGCTGAGGGCCTGTGCTTCAAGGAAATTGGGCATGGTCTCCAGAGCTAGGAGGTCGACGCCTTCTTGGATCAAGAGTGCAATTCGCGGACGGTGGAAGTCCTTGAGTGCCTCTTTTGTGATAGAGCCGTACTGTCCCGTATATTCGGAGCCATCGGCCAGATAGGCTGCGTAAGGCCCTACATCTCCGCTGATCAAAGGAAAGGGACGCTTGGCCTTTTCTTGGTCGCTAAGTTCATTCCAAACCTTATCGCGGGCCTGCTTGGCTAGGGTGACAGTCAGGGCGATGACAGTTTCAGCCTTTTCTTGACTAAGACCGTAATCCAAAAGTCCAGGTAGGGTTGCCTGATAGCTGGAAGTTGTCACAATATCACTGCCGGCTCGCAGATAGGTTTCATGGATATCTTGGATATAATCAGGATTTTCTAGGAGATACTTGGCCGACCAGAGTTTACCGGAAACATCATGCCCTCGGTACTCCAACTCGGTCCCCAAGGCACCGTGCAAAATAATGTAATCCTGTGATTGTAGTAATGATTGAAATGCTCCCATAAGTGTCCTTTCTACCACTTTTTAAAGCGGATAAAATGATAAATGTAGCAAAGAATGACAAAGGGGACGCCAAAATAAAGGCCGGCTCTTTGAGAGGGATCCCAAGCGATTCCGATGATAGAAACGATAAGGAGAAGGATTGTTAGATAAGGCAGTATCGGGCTGTGTGGTGTTTTGTAGTCCAATTCATCCAAGCGATGCTCTTTGAGCCAGCGCTTACGAAAATTGATCTGAGCGATTGGGATGGATAGCCAAACTACGACAACGGCAAATCCTGCAATTGATACTAGGGCTAAGAAAATAGTCTTTTCATAATAGATACTGGCAATCAAAGCAATCACAACACCGATCATCGAGAGGATCATAGCGCGCATTGGTACACCGTTATCATTGATACGGACGATATTCTTGCTGATCATGCCTTCATTGGCTAGTGACCAGAGCATGCGGCCAGAGGCATAAAGTCCAGAATTAGCTGCGGACAAAATAGCAGTCAGAATGACAAAGTTCATCAGATCTGCCGCAAAAGGGATCCCAATCTTGTCGAATACGACGACAAAGGGAGCTTCTACGACACCTGCCTGACTCGCTGGCATCAAGGCTGCTAGCACTGCCATCGTCAGACAAAAGAGGAACACCAAGCGTCCAATAGTAGACTTAATGGCAAAGGGAATCTCTTTTTTAGGATTGTCAGTCTCTCCTGCAGCCACTCCGATCAACTCAATCCCTGAAAAGGCATAGTTGACCGATAGGATCACAGTGATGACTCCTAGGAGACCTTTGGGAAAGAGCCCGTCTTTGACGAAATTGGTCAAAAGTGGTGCCTGATGACTTCCCTCATATGGAAGTATCCCAAAAATTGCTAGCCCTCCTAATAGGATAAAGAGAATAATGGCATAGACTTTGATACTAGAAAAGTAATACTCAGTCTCAGCAAACCACTTGACGTTCAAACTATTGACCAAAAAAACTAAAGCTGCAAAACCAGTTGCAAAAACCCAGACAGGCACGCCGGGGAACCAACGCAGCATGAGGTTAGCCGCTCCGATGAACTGGGATGCCAGAGCAACCGTCCAGCAAAGCCAGTAAGACCAGGCAACAGTAAAGCCAGTCCCCGGACTGATGAATCTGGTCGCATAAGTATGAAAAGAGCCTGTAACCGGCATGGCTACGGCTAACTCTCCTAGGGAAAACATGATCAGATAGACCATGACAGAGCCAAAGAGATAGGACAAGACCGAACCGAGCGGACCTGCCTGAGCAATGGCATAGCCAGAACTCAGGAAGAGGCCAGTACCGATGATACCACCGATTGATAGCATCTGCAGATGTCGGCTGCTCATCTTACGCTGGAACTGACCTTCATTTTCAAAATTGTGATTTTCCATAGGGCCTCCAAAAAATTCTTGTCCCTTAATCATACCACAGTTTTGAGACACCAGAACCATTGAATTTTTTTATCACGCGGTATAGAAAGAGACTATAGAAAAAGCAGAAGAGCCCTGTTCATCAAGACCAGCCTCTGCTGCTTCTTTCTTTGTCTATTTATAGCTGTACACGCTGTTGTGATAGGAGGCGAGCCTTATCGGTTGCCTTTTCCGTGGGCAGTGGATTATCAACAAGAATAGCCACCTAGCCCAATTTAGCATCGGTCAAGATCACGAGACTTGGCACTAGCCTTATCACGAGCTAGCATTCCTAAGACAGCCAGACTAAAACTTATTAGGCTAGGGCTAAGTCGCTCAGGCTAATTTACTCAGGGTAAGCCTCCTAGAACCCTAATCAGAAAGGTGCTAAATCTAGGGCATGCTGAGCTGCCAGATTAAGTAGACTCCACTGGCGATCAAATCCTGGTTGGAAGAAGAAATCAGCTTGAGCCAGATCTTCCAAGGTCATCTTATGACCGACAGCCAGAGCTAGAACATTGCCCTGAGCTGTGACATCATAGGAGGACAGCACAGCTCCGCCCAAGATCTGATGGGTCAGAGGATTGTAGGTCAGGCTAACATAAACCTCGGGATTATGGTCGTCAGGAATATAGGCCGGACGCAGGCGGTCGTGGTAGAAACTGGTCCTGTAAGAGACTCCTGCTTTTGCAGCCGTAAAGGCATTGAGGCCACTAGTTGCAAAATGATAGTCAAAGACACTGAGAGCAGAGGAACCAACAACTCCCGCAAAGGCTTGACTCGGTTTAGCTTCAAAGAGATGTTTGACCAGATACTGAGCCTCACGCCGAGCTGTTGTTGCAAGAGCGATCGGCAGAGGCTTACCAGCTGGGATTGACAGAGGCAGAACAGCATCCCCAATGGCATAGACATCAGACAGATTGGTGCGGAAATATTCATCAACCTTGATAAAACCGTCTGGCTCTAAATCAACCGTTCCTTGCAGCCAGTCGGTGTTAGGCTGAACTCCTGCTGCGACGATCACCAGATCAGCTTTGATTTCTCCCTTGTCAGTGACGACTGTTTGGACCTTGTCGGCGCCTTGGAAGCGCTCGACCTTGGCATTCATATAGAGGTCAACATCGTGACGCTTAAGCTCTTCTGCTACCAAATCAGCTAATTCAGGGTTGAGGTAGGTTTCTAGTGGTCGGTCAATCACATCAACCAAGCTAACCTGCTTGCCACGGCTAGCAAAAACATCGACAGCTTCTAGGCCGATGTAGCCAGCACCAATGACGACAACATTTTGAATAGCGGGTGATTCTAGAGCTTCCTTGATTTTAGTCGCCCAATCATACCCGCGCATGAGGTAGATATAATCAAGGCCAGCTCCTTCAACCGGCAGACTGACTGGACGGACACCAGAGCTCAAAATCAGTTTATCATAGTCTACTTCCTCGGACTGACCCGAGTGCGTATCCTTGACCGTCACGGTCTTTTGCTCTGGGTGAATGGCGGTGACTTGGTGGTTGTTAAAAATCTTACCGCCTTTTGCTTCCAAATCAGCTGGCGCAAAATTGCGAACATCATCCTTGGCTGTCACCTCATCCTTGAGGTAGAGTTCCATTCCACAGGACATAAAGGAGACAAAATCCCCTGCCTCATAGATGGTGACATCCAGATTCTGATACTGATCCAGCAATTCAATGGCGGATTCATGACCACCGTGCGATGCTCCGACAATGACAACTTTCTGCTTATCCATATATAGACCTCCTGATAAAATACAAAGCCGTTAAGCGTTCCAAAGGAATTTAGGAAATGGAGTGACGATTCACTGAGAATCTAGCGACATCTTTCTAATTCCACAGGAACGTAGGCGAGTTCAGTTAAGTTAAGATACAAAGAAGCGGTTCGCTTAGCGAAAATCTCTGACCGAAAAATAGGCGACAGACGCTGTGTCCTTGGACACAAGGAAGTCGATCTTTTTTCCGAAGAGATTAGCTTCGTGTTCAATTGACAAAGTATCGCTAAGACCTTAGGTCTTGCTCTACTACACAAACTACTATGGTAGTTTGCTATGTCAATTACTAACTTCGAACCTTCGGTATGATCGACCGTAGGTTCGAAGTGTCGCAATTCTCAAGATACGGCAGAGGTTTGAGCTAGCCTCTCGTTAAGTTTACGTGATGCAAAAAGCCAATCTCCTAGTAGGATTTCAGCTGTGCCGCAGTGAAAAGTAACCGCTCTCCACTACGCCCTTATTTTACTGCTCCCAGTATGGGATTTCAAACAATTGGATTATAAATTTGAAGGAGTCTGCTTATCCGGCCAGATTATCATCAGACAATAGCAAAAGAGGAAAAGCACCAACATTGGATACTGGTGCTTGGTATTGATATAATGACTCTTTCCAAAAGCTCCATGTTCATTAATTAGTAAATATCCCTACGGTGGCCAACTGACAAGGCTAATATGATCAATAAAAAACGACCTAGCACTGGTAGGCATTACGAAAGTAAGAGGCGACGCTAGATCTCTATCATTATGCTTATGATAAGATATTGATTATTCAACAAAAAGTCCAAATAATCAATGACTCTTTATAAACTCTAAAATATCATCATGGGTAAATTTTGAACTAGCTACGCCTAGCCCTAGTGAGACTAATTCTTTATCTGTACATTCCAGAACAATGCCATTGATTTCTAGTAAAACTAACATAGCAAATATGCCGATTCGTTTGTTCCCATCCAAGAATCCATGATTCTTGATTAGTGAATAGCAAAGTCTAGCTGATTTCTCTTCGATCGTAGGATATTGGTCAACACCAAAGTAAGATTCAAAAACATTGTCAACTGCGGATTCCACCATTCCTATATCTCGAACCCCATCAATACCGCCAGAAGTCGAAATGAGCTGACTATGCAATTGAACAATTTGCTTAGCCGTTAATCGCTTCATTTTGCTAATTCCTTAAAGGCGTCTAAGTGGCGTGACAAGATAGAATTTGCTACTTCATCGACACTAGCTTGATCAGCAATAGCTGCTTCTGATTTCTCTTCTCGCACCAAGGTATTATAGTCAACCAAGACATATTTAGGTTTATTATTCTTTAAAATAACTGCTGTCCCCTTGCTATCTACCATTCTGGCAACTTTTGAAAAATTTTGATTGGCTTCTGTGATTGGGACTAAATTCTCTAAATTGATTTGCATAGCAATGTCCTCCTTGCCTTTACTTTATCACTTTTCCTCTTAAAAATCAAAAAATCTAGGATGAAAACATCCTAGGATTTATTCTTTATGAAAAGACTTAATTTTTATAAATATGATTTGAAGCTTATAATGCTCAATTCGTTGGTATTCTTCCTATAAAGCAGAAGTACAACAACTCTTTGAATTTAATTTGCTCATTTGTTGATGATAAATAGAAATCAAGATTTTCCTCATGATAATATTTTGCAGCTTCTTCAAAGGTTCTATAATAGGCACCACCTGATGCTGACTTCACCTTTGAATTTTGTATTACTGAGCTTAGTACCCCAAATGCATTTTGAAATTTTCTTAATTGCAAAGGTAGCTCTTTTTCATCAAAATCCTCTATATAATCAACTATTTCAGCCTCTGTAGGATAGGGGACTTCACTAATTTTGTCTCTATTTCTAATCAGCCAGTAATATGCTTCATCCCAGCACTTACTTTTTACTAAAGATAGCATATATTTATCTAATAATAGAACATTATCAAAACCTTTCATATCTACCAATTTTTGTAAAGTTCTAAACCTTATTTCGGGTGGAAGCTGCGAAAACATTGATAATACATTTTTATCAGATTTTAAACTTAACTCATATTCCAAAAAATATTGCACGAACAAGTAAGAAAATAAATCCCAAACTAGATTTTCAGCATCTTTCCACTCTTCTAAATCAGCAGTTGCATGATTTTGTGTATGAGAATGCTTATTGCCTATCTCTCTCAATTTGTTTACGGTACTTTCAAAATCTTTCCGTAATAATCTGTCTATACTATTTAGCCTTTCAGTTGTTTTATATTTAGGATTTTTCTCAGGTGTAGTAATATCACCCAACTCCATTTTTTCTCCCATGCCTAAATCTAAAAATCTTCGAGTAATTAATTCCGTCAATTTACGCAATAAAACAATCTTACTACTTATACTAATTTCCGAGTAATAAATATCAGAAATTAAGTCTGAAATCAACACTTCATAATCACTATTTTCAAATGGTGTAATCGCCATATTTTTTACTCCTTAAAAAAGCATATGAAACTAAAATTCCATATGCTTTGCTGTTACTTAGAGGTAATCTGACTGTTTGCAAGTTGGGCAAGAGTGATTTCTCTATATGAAGCAACAGCATCCGATGCTAGTCCAATAAGGGCTAGAATAATTTTCGTCCAATCGACTTCCATTATCTCTTCCTCCTTCTAGGCACTTCCTGTGCCAAAAACCGAGGACTAACATCAATGTAATTTTATTATTATAGTTATACCTTGTCAATTAAATTTCAAAATTATTTCCCTAACAAGCTAGGCGTCCTATTGAGATGCGTTCTATTACATTTTTTAACTTGAATATATAAATCTTTTAGTAAATTGATACTAGTAAGTACAGCTTCTCCAGTATTTAATTTTTTTATCTGATTCATCTGATTTTCTGATAAATGATTCTGAATTGATTTCAACTCATCGGGAGAAGTTAATCTGTGTACAAGTAGAGTTCCCACTTGTCCTAATAGCACTTTGTCCACATCATTAGGGCTTTGGGTAGTTAGAAAAAGAAAGATACCTTTTTTTCTTCCTTCACGTGCAATACTAGTTAAGCCAGTATAAAATGTGAAGCCTTCACCATTAACTCCCTTCGTATATCTATGAACTTCATCAATAAACATTACGAATGGTTTTATCACCTTGGTTTCTAAATTAATTAAGTGATTTGAAATAAGATCAATAATCATCCCACCAATTCCATCAGTTGTTCCAATTTTAGAAACATCTAAATACAATGATTTTTCAGTTTTTCCCTCCGAAAAATTATTGATAATGTCAATTAAGTTCCTTCCATTTGAAGTAAAAAAATTAACAAGAGTAGTATTAGTTAACTTATAATTAACCTTTTGGATAAGATACTGATTTGTATTAAAGTTGAAAGTATTTGCTACTAAAAAACCCTTTTTATCTTGTTGATTCGTTTCCATTGCTATCTGCTCTGATAATAATTTAATATTAAAATTTTTATCTTCTTCAGATAAGGAGGATAAATCTTGTTCTACGTCTGTTACTAACTTTCCGACTTTTTTATATACTCCATTACACCTGTTCTTATACTGATAGCGTAAAGAACGTATTGCCTCAGCTAATACAGCTGGCTGAGTCCCATCATTTGTCTCAAAAAGAATTGACCATTGATTCATTGATATTTGTGATAACGGTAAGAAAGCATTCTCTCCAAGTATGTATTTATCAACTTCTGATTCCGTAAACGACTCCGAATATTCTCCTGTTGGATCTATTATCAAAGTTCTTATGCCATCATTGACCAGTTTATCCAAAATGCTCAAGGCTGATGTAGATTTACCACTATTGGTAGTTCCTACTGCCATTAAATGTCTATTAAACAGAGTTTTAGGTTGTAATTTTATTGGGTACTCTTGTGAGCTAAATGCAAGTTTTGCAAAAGAAGATAACTGCTTCTCTTCGTCTGGACTTACTTCGATTGATTTAATAAATAGCTCTACTACCTTTTCATTTGCAATATACACCCTATCAGTTATACCAACGGTATTTGTACCATTCAGTTTAAAATACTTTTCACCCAGTGGTATATAGCCAAGTATATCAATGCTTATTTCTGGAAAAATTTTCTCTTGTAGTCCGTTTGTCAGCATTTCATGAACACTATCCGTATTTGGAACCTTAGATTGAAATATTTCTCCAAAGAATAAACCATTACTTGAATCAATCAAAACATAGAAATTTATGGTATTGGGAGACAGTATATCTGTTCTTAACTTTCTATATGAGAATAGCGATAGATTTTCTATTTGAATTGTAGAATATGAGCGGTTCACTTGAGAAATCATTCCAAGATAATAATTACTTTTATCCGCTATATCATAAAAACTATCAATTTTTGTCATTTAAATACCTTCCGCTCAAGTAATCAACTAAGTCGTTATTCATCGTTGCCTTCAAAAATGAAATTGGATAACCATCATTCATTAACTGTAGCAGTTCTGCCCAATTTTGATTATATTTAGAATTCTCCTCAGTAATCTCATTATATTTATTGTTTTCCTTATCCCACTCTCTATTTGGATCAATATTAAAGTCAGTGACCAATAACTTAAGACTAGAATTATTTTTCAATGCTTGTGTGACCATTTTAGAGATATGAGCGTCGGCAAAACTAAATCCAGACGAAATCAGTAAAGTATTGGGACGTTTTATCAGCTCTTGAAATTTTGTAAATAGTTCAAAATAAGGTTCCTGATAGCTTTGAGCAAACTTGTCTGAGCTAGGAAAAACCATAACCATTTTATCTGTTTCAGTAATACTATCTTTATTTTTTCTTACGATATCACCGTTATCTTGTTTCTCCCAAGTAAGTGAACCATGAATTTTAACAAGATTAAATGTCTTATCTTTATATTCCACTTCTCTGGTATTAACATTTTGAACTTCTCTCACAAGATTCCACTCAAACATATTGCTGTCAAATTTAGGTAGTGGAGTAAAATTGAATCCATCAAAAATGACAAAATTATTTTCTGCAGCAGCCTCCTCAATTAAAACATCATAATTTGTTGTAATAACAGAAAATTTATTGCCATCTTTTCCCGATAGGCTAGATAAAAAGTTCAATAACGCTCCATGTTTCAAGTCTTTGCTATCATATGAATAATTTGTATTTTCTTTGATGAGTTCCAATATTTTTTGAATAGAATGATTGAATGTTTCTTTCTCGTTTTCTGATACATACGGTCGGTAATGAAAAAGGGTCGATAGGAAGTCTTCCAAATTGAAACTACTATTAAGTAATGGACTGTCTTCGGATTCAATTTGTCCCTCTACTAATATTTTTCCATTATTGTATTTGCATTTTTCTGCCAGTTCTTCTAGTGTATAAATATCCTCCATATCATGTAGTTTTTCAAATATATCATCGGCTATCATTTTTACTGTTTTACCGTAATTAGGATTGCCACCAACCACCGAAGCACCCGCACCTGCAAGGAAAACAATATTTGAATACCTCTCTCCATAAATAGTTTTACGAATTTTTTCGCTAATCAAACGTTTAAAATCAATCTCTTGAAATTCATTTTGAGAACCATCTTTTGACTCTTGTTTTTCGAGTTTCCCATTGGAATCAAAAAACTCCTTGTCATTAATTTTATCTACACCGTATGAGATAGCATTCGATAAATAATGCAATTCAATTTCTTGATCGTTAGTCTCATTCTCACCTTCAAAGAAGAAAAACATATAACTCACTCCTCCACTTCAAACTTCGGCAGGCTATTAACCAAATCCACTGTCTGGATAGACACATTGATAATCCTAAGCAGTAGATTAAAGATATACTTTTCATCAGTGCTGTAGTCATTTGGATCGTCAGTAATTCCTGACTTCTTATCTGTTTTAACTTGGTACTGGTCCATAATCCACTCAATCGCCGAGCGACCGTTAACCATGTACTCATAGGCTTTTTCAGGAATATTTCTGATGGTAATATCGTTATTATAGACAATAGCAGAGCGGTCACCTTTTTTGATGAATTTCATCTTAGAAACCTTGTAAGACGGTTGAGCAGATAACTGAATCTCCACATCATCATAGACAGGAACTTCCTCATAATTAAGGTGCAAATTCATCAAGGCTTTGCCGACCTCCACATACTTGTCTTTCTGCTTAACAATCGGAATCCGAGCCAAGTCTTTCTTCAAATCATTGGCATACTTTTCTTGATATTCACGAGAATTAAGCAAACCATAAACATAAGCAAAGGTGTCATCTAAACTTAATCCAAGTTTGTCAGCAAATGCCTGATTCATGTTGTCATTAGATTGGAAAAGTTGGGTTTCATCCACTTCATTGTCGTAACGCATGAAGCCTTGACCGTTCATCATAAATTGATAATCAGGAATACAATTGGTGATAAGCACACTAAATTCCTTATTACTACCATTCCCAGTTGTTACAATTGTAAAATTATTTTCTCCGAATTGATTATAGTATTTTGAAGGTCTATGAAGTAATGACTTACCAAAATAAAGATTTTTCTTTACAAAAGGTCTATAAGAAATCAATGCTGTTTTTTCAACAAATTCTATCTTATTCAATCGTACAGCGTCTTTTTTTAATCCCTCACTCCAATTTAGGATTTTAGGGTCATAATTTAATGAACTTTTTCGTTCAACTTGAGGAATATTTGAAAGCCTTTCAACTTCAATATTGTAATTTTCAGTTAGTCTTCTAGCATTATCTAATGATTTTTTCTTATTAAACGAATAAACCCAAGGGTCTCTACTTGTAACGATACCAGTGGCACTATAATTGAAAATACCATCATGCTCAGAGACTAGCTTACTGTATAAATTAAAATTTCTATCCCTTTGATTAAGCCAGTCATTATTATCATCAGGGAGAATAGTCTGCCAATCAATAGCTGAAATATCCGCAAACTCTTCGATAATGCGGAGCTTTTCTTTCTGTGACAAATAGTCGCCAATGTCATGATAGTGGAGTTCATGACTCTCTGAGCCATCCTTGACTAGAATAGAAATCGCTACGGGTGTGCGACTACCTGAACCAAAGATTTTCCCACCTTCTCTACGTGATTGCTCGCCTTGCGTTCGTTGATTTCCACGCAAATTGAAAATATAGAGGTCGTTAAATTCTTCGTAGAGGCTTGCTCGCAATCCATCAGCACTGCTACTATCAAGGTAACTACCATTTGAAACAAATGCTACAATGCCATTCTTTTTTAGCCTATCTGTAGCCCATCGAAGTGCTTTAACATAACTATCCATTGTACCATTTTGAGCATTTGCTTTTGATTTTGCAATATATGTTTTTCTGATGTTTTCTTCTAACTTTTCATAATGTATGTTTTGGTTGTTATCACTCTCAGCTCCCTGCCCTTTAGAATACGGTGGATTACCAATAATAGCTGTTATGGGCTGTTCCTGCTGACGTTTCAAACGCTTATCATTTGTTCCAAAGAAGCTATCATCAAGGGTATCTTCGTTTTCAGTGGATTCAAAGGTGTCTGTCAAAACAATGCCTTCAAACGGGATATAAGGTTCCTCACCATTCAGGTCATCAAAGACTGCTTCGATGTTGATAGCTGCGATATAGTAACTGAGCAAGACAATCTCGTTGGCATGAAGCTCTTGGGTATATTTTCTAAGTAAATCTGTATAAGTGATTTCTCCCCTATCCAAGAGTCCTTTGAGATAGTGCAGGGTACGTGTGATAAAAGTTCCTGTACCAGTAAATGGATCTAGAATATGGACATTTTCACTAGCTAAGGTCTTACCGAAGTGCTCTCTCAAAACCATATCCACTGACTTGACGATAAAATCGACCACTTCAACTGGGGTAAAGACGATTCCTAGACGTTCAGTAGTTGATTTAAAACCTGTTGCAAAAAACTTATCATAGAGTGTCACAATGATTTTCTGCTTAGCCTCGGCATTATCGATCCCTTCTGCACGCAGGCGGACAGATTCATAAAAAGGCTGCAATTCTTTTTGTTCTTTTTCAAAGCCGTACTGAGACAGTTCCTCAATAATCTGCTCCATAGCCGAACTCACAGGGTTATTTTTAACAAAGCTGTAATCACCAAAGAGGGCGTCAAAAATCGGTAAGGTAATCAAGTGCTGTGCCAACATTTCAATGGCCTGATTTTGATCAATGGATTCATTGATATTGTGCTGCAAACTATGTAAGAACTTTTCAAAGGCTGCCCCACTTTCAGGATTTTGGTCTAAAATGATTTCAATCCCTTGGATATGACGTCTGGCAATGTCCGCAACATCTTTGGACCAATCTTCTAGATAGCGTCTGTCCCCAACTTTCTGAACAATCTTACCGTAAATAGCACCCTCTACCGCTTCCCATTCTAGTTCAAGTTCTGTTTGATAACTTGCTTGTGGCTCTGATACAAAACCATCATTAAAATTAGGATCATCGGGTGCACCACCAACACCAATAACTTGAATATTTTCCGGTTTCTTTTTATTAAGTTCTAATTTATTGATTGTCGCTTCAAAGCGTTCGTCAACTGATCGTAAGGCATTTAAAACTTGCCAAACCACATCATAGGACTTATTATTATCAAGGATACTCTCAGGTGTTTCTCCTGCGGGAACAACTATCGGCAAGATGATATAGCCGTAGTCTTTTCCTTCAAATTTACGAATGATACGCCCAACTGCTTGGACAATATCTACTTGCGATTTACGAGGTGACAGGAAAATAATGGCGTCCAGATTGGGCACATCAATCCCTTCTGTTAAGAAACGGACATTGGACAAAATACGAGCAGAATCCTCTGTAATGTCATCACTCGCCAGCCAATCCAGCGCTTCATTTTTCTCAAGGGCATTCATACTACCATCGACATGACGGACAGTAACAGAGTAACCATCTTCACTGTCAAGATAATCATTCACAACACTTTCAAACTGTTCGGACAATCGCTGACTGTCTTTGATCGTGCGCGAAAAAGCAATCGCACGTTTCATTGGTTCGCCAGAAACCTTATCTGCGAAGCTTTCTCGCTTAATCATACCATTCCAAACACCAATAATACGACCAACATCATCAATATTGAGCCCATTTTCTGAATCAGCTAATGATTTTTGCATATCCTTTTGGACAACTGTCTCATCTACTGCCAAAACCATGAGTTTATAATCAGTGAGAATATCATGACTAATGGCATCACCGAAACCTAAGCGATAGAAAACTTTTCCATACAGACTTTCATCATCCATACTAGAAACCACAATCGAATTGCTTTCTGCTTTTTTCTTGGCTTCTGTCCCGTATAGTTTTGGTGTCGCTGTTTGATAAAGACGTTTAGCACCTTTGACATTGAGGTTACTGTGTACTTTTGTGAATGATGAATCTTCATCACCAAGTGCTTTAGCTCCAGTTGTACGGTGGGCTTCATCGGCAATGATCAAATCAAACTCAGGGAAACCATTCTTCTGAGCTGTCCCTAAAACATCTATGGATTGATAAGTACCAAAGACAATTAAAAGTTCTTTTTTAGGTTGAGTTAACAGCTCTTGATAATTTTCAACTACTTTTCTAGCTGATGTAGTCGCTGGATAACCAATATCGCTGGCTTTAATCGTAATATTGGATTCATCTTGTTTGACACTGCCACGGCTAGCATTTCTATCACTGGTAACAGCCATTGAAGATATGGTCATGCTAGTATCGTTATTCCAACCACGCAAAGTCTGAGTCAGCAGTTGGATACTGGGGACAAGATAAAGGATGGCATATTGTTCCTTGTGTGCTTCCTTTGCCATAGCTTCTGCTACTTTCAGACTCGTAAATGTTTTACCAGTACCAGGGGCCATAATCAGCTGACCACGGTCATGATCTTTGAAGTATTCTAGGGCAGATGAAATGACCTCCTTTTGATAATAACGAGGTTGTTTTTTAGCTTTAATGATTACTTCTTCCGGCCGTTCAAATGAAAAATGTTCCCAATCAATACGAGAGTTTCTGAGATCAGATAAACCAACACGAACAACATCACTTCTATCAGCAAGGGCTTTCTCAGCATTCTTACCCCACTTATCGGTAGAAGCGACAATAATACCAGATTCATAATAATCTTTTCCAAGCTCACCTAAAAAAGAGTCGATATTAGACTTTTGAACAGCATGATTATAGAACTTTGCCTGAATAGCAACCAACTTACCTGTAAACTTTTCAGCGACAAGGTCAACACCAATATCAGTTTTTGGTATCCCATATTCGTCGGGCACATCTGCTAGCAACCAAACATTTTTGAACTCATTTTGATAGGTTGGCTCATGTTGAAAATAAGCACGAGCGAGATATTCAAAGTAGGTTCCTCTATCACGTTGAGTGTCTGCTACTGCATTGATTTGTGCAACTAGATTATCAAAAGTCATGTTGTTATCTCCTTATTTTTAATCATAACTATAGTATTATTTTGCTCCAGTTTGGCAAAGAAATTACCCCAAAGATCTTCTTCTGTGCGTAGGTCATCGCGCAGGCTCCACTGACTCTCGCCTGTTATCAACTGCTCAATGACCTGATCCTCAATCACCAGCTCATTTGTCACTTTAATCGCCATAGTCATCACTTTCTAATCTTATACTATCTTTACTATTATAGCATAGGAGAGGTTAAGGAAACATAAACCTTGGAAGATAAAGCCGCTAAAATCAAAAAAACGCTCCAAACGTTAGTTTTTTGGACTAACTCTTGGGGCGTCTTTCCTTATGAAGTTTTTCTGCTAGACGTCGATTCTGTCAAAATTTGGATTTGGATAGATCCTAAAACAAGATTGTAAACAAGGACTGCGTCTAGAACAACAGGGTTGGGATTGGGCCGTTACCTATTTTTCAATGCCTAAGTCCTTTAATTGCTCTAAGATGCTTTCTGTATCTGCGCCAGCCTGTAAGAGTGCGGCGGCAGCATAGGCTCCTTCAACGATAGGGACATCCTTGATATGGATGATTTTTTCTGAAAAATCAGCGACCATTTCTAGGTTCATTTTAGCACTGCCTAGATCAAAGAAGGCCAAGAGCTCATCTCGTGAATTGCTTTCAACGGCCTTTTGAACCTGATCAAAGCTGGTACCGATACCGCCGTCCTCTGTGCCTCCGACAGCAGTGATTTCAACATCGCTGGCGACTTCCTCGATGAGATCAACGATACCTTGGGCGATATATTTTGAGTGTGAGACTATAACAATTCCTGCTTGTGCCATACTAGTCACCTGCTTCCACTAAAGCTTCAAAAAGGTAGCCGGATGAGCAGGTCCCGGGATCGATATGCCCAATGGAACGCTCACCCAAGTAGGAGGCACGTCCCTTGGTTGCCCTGATAGGGGCAGAATCCTCAATATACTGATGGATCTTGTCTAGTGAGAGCTGTTCGGTACGTAAGTCCTCTAGAACCTTCACCCAAATGTCAACCATGGTTTTTTCGCCGACTTCTGCCTTGCCGCGCTTCTGGATCATCTCCAATCCTGCTGCAACCGCCTCGGCTACGGAGTCACTGGTTTGAAGAGACTTGGTAAAGCCCATAAAGGCTGAACCGTAAAGGGGGCCTGAAGCACCGCCAACCTTGCTGAGGAGCTGCATGGAGACTACTTTAAAAACCTCAGCTGGATTAGCGAAATCTTTGTCTTCTAAGTTTTCCATGACTGCAGCCATACCTCTTGCCATATTGCCTCCGTGGTCACCATCACCGATTGGCGTATCTAGCTGGGATAGGTAATCTTTATTGACTTGAATCTTGTTGTTGAATAATGACATCCATTTAATCGCTTGTTCTGCATTCATATCTGTCTCCTTACCAGGCAATTGTCCTAACAGGCGCCTCTAGCGCTTCTAACCAAGTTTCGTCTTCCAGTCGCACCAAGGTTAAAGATAAACCAGCCATATCAATGGAGGTCATGACATTGCCCAGTTTTTTATAGGCGACCTGTATTTTTGCTTCTTCTAAAAGCTTCGCGAGGTCATTGGCAAAGATATAGAGTTCCATCAGCGGTGTTGCTCCCATACCATTGACGAGGACAGCATATTTTTCACCTGCTTTTGGTTGGAAAGAATCCACCAGCTTTGTCACTAATTCTTTGGCGAGCTCGGCAGATGGTTTCATCTTTTCCCGCTGGTAACCAGGTTCGCCGTGGATACCGATGCCGTATTCGATTTCATCATCGGCGAGCTCAAAGCCTGGTTTACCAACTTCTGGAACCGTTGCACCGCTTAGGGCCAAGCCGACAGTATGGATATTAGGAACCAGACGGTCTGCTAGCTCCTTAATCTCTTCCAGACTTTTTCCGCTGCGAGCTGCATGGCCTAGAATTTTATGAACGAGAACAGTACCTGCAACGCCGCGGCGTCCTTGGGTATAGAGACTGTCTTCGACAGCGATATCGTCATCGACGACGACACTGGCGACAGAGATGCCTTCCATTTCGGCCAGTTCTTGAGCCATTTCAAAGTTCATGACATCGCCTGAATAGTTCTTGATAACCATGAAGACGCCTGCGCCCTCGTCGGCTTCTTTGATGGCTGCTAAGACTTGATCGGGAGTGGGTGAAGTAAAGACTGGTCCGCAGACAGCTGCAGAGAGCATGCCTTCTCCGACAAAGCCTGCATGAGAGGGCTCATGACCGCTACCGCCACCGGAGATAAGCGCTACTTTCCCTGTTTTCGGGGCGTTACGGGCGATGATTTCCAACCCATCTACACGGTGAAGGAGCTCACCATATGCAAAGACCATACCATCCAACATTTCAGTGACAACAGCTCTAGGATCATTCATAATTTTTTTCATAAGTCCTAACTCCTTTGTTTTTCTTTATGCTTTTATTATAGTAAAGCGTTTGCAAAAAAGAAAGGGACAGCTGTTTGATGGTGTCCCTTTCCTTTTAAATGACAAAAATAGAAAAATACCGAAGGGGTAAGTTTAGCACGAGTATCGCTATTCTTTTGCAAATGGTACAGTGAAAAAATTCAAAAAATCATAGATTTGGAATTTACATAATTATATTTCCACCACATTCGCTTTGCTGCTTAGTTTACTTGTTTACTCGTGGAGCTCTAAGGGCAGGCCGTCGGGATCCTTGAAAAAGGTCATCTTTTCACCAGTGAAGCTATCACGGCGGATAGGTTCGCAGGTGATTCCCATAGCTTCAAGCTCAGCTACAAGGGATTCGATGTTCGTAACACGAAAGGCCAGATGGCGTAGGCCTGCTGCCTCTGATACTGCTTCTGGATAGCCGACACGCTTGGGCGGTGCCTGATAGGCAGGATCACTGGTCTTGTTGCCAAAAATCTCCAGCTCAATATCTCCACACTTGAGATCCAATTTATAGTCGTGACGCTCGGGGCGGTGGTTTTCCCGGATAATATCAAAACCTAGTTTATTGACATAGAAGTCCCGAGACAGCTCATAATCTGAGACGATAATGGCAATGTGGTGAATAGCATTTAGCTGCATAGGCAATTCTCCTTAAGATTGAGTTTGAGCGGTCTGCATGTCATAGTAGACACCCTTCTTTCTCATGAGTTCCTGGTGGCTGCCATGCTCGACGATATCACCATCCACCATAACTAAAATTAGGTCTGCTGTCTGGATGGTCGACAGACGGTGGGCGATGACAAAGCTGGTTCGCCCTTTCATCAAGGTTTCAAAAGAATCCTGAATCAGACTTTCGGTCCGCGTATCAATGGATGACGTTGCCTCATCTAAAATCAGGATTTTAGGGACAGCAACAAAAATTCGAGCGATCGTCAAGAGCTGACGCTGACCTTGTGAGAGCGAACTGCCAGCATCGGCCAAATAGGTATCATAGCCGTCTGGCAACTGGCGGATAAAGAAATCGGCATTGGCCGCCTTGGCCGCTTCGACAACGAGTTCGCGAGTGGCATTGGGATGGCCGAAAGCGATGTTATCATGAATAGTCGCAGCCTGCAGCCACGTTTCTTGCAAGACCATGCCGATCTGGCGACGCAGGCTGCTGCGAGTGTAATTAGTGATAGGCTTGCCATCCAGCAATATCCGACCCGAGGACACCTCATAAAAACGCATGAGTAAGTTGATCAAGGTTGATTTACCGGCACCAGTTGGCCCGACGATGGCAACGCGGCTGGCAGCCGGTACAGAGATATCGAGATCCTTTATCTGGGTCTTATAAGGTGTATAACCAAAGCTTACATGCTCAAAAGAGATCTGTCCTTTCACCTGATCGCTCTTCAACTCTTCATGTCCTGTCTCGACTAGACTGTCCTGATCTAAAACTTGATAGAGGCGCTGGGCACAGGCCAGTGCTCCCTGCAGTTCTGCCAGCACAGACGAAACGTCGTTGAAGGGCTTGGTATACTGGGTCACATAGTTTAAAAAGGTGGTTAGCTGGCCGATAGAAAAGGCACCGCTCATAATCCGCAGGGCTCCGACAGCTGCTAAGAGAGCATAGATAAGTGCATTGATAAAGCGCGTTGCCGGATTGACAGTCGAGGAATAGAAGATAGCGCTCTGCGAGTAGTCAGCATAAGTGTCATTGACCTTAAAAAATTGCTGAATAAACTGCTCCTGCGCATTAAAGCTTTGAATCAAGCTTTCTTGATTTAGGCTCTCCTCAATCATTTGAGTCTGGCGACCGCGAGATTGGGTTTGTTTTTGAAAGAGGAGGAAGGATTTGCGGGCAATAAAGCGCGACAAAAAGAGCGATAAGGGGGTTAAACACAGCACTAAAAGCATCATGAGCCCATCAATTTTAGCCATCGTGATAAGGGTCACCACAATAGTCAGTACGCCGACAAAGAACTGATTGAAAACCATGAGCAGGCCATTATTGAGCTGCTCGACATCTGTAGTCACGCGGCTGACGACATCTCCGACCGATTGCCCCAGATAAGAGATAGGAAGCCGGTGCACCTTGTCAATAACCTGCTGGCGCAAATCTTGGCTGAAGGCAAAGATCAGTCGGTTGTAAAGTAAGGGATTGAGGTATTGCACCAGCGTATTACTCAGAATGACGATGAGCATTTTGGCCAAAATCCCCCAAATCAGCTGGCGATTATGGGGCACTAAGACCGCATCGACAGCATTCCCAATCAGAATTGGCAGATAGATGGTCAGAGCAACCTGCAGGCAAATACCAACCAGGGCTAAGCCCAGCAAAAGCTTCTGTTTCAAAAAATCATGAACCAAACGTTTTAAAGGAGATGGTTTCATACCTGAGCCTCCTTACTATGCTGCGAATAATGAATTTCCTGATAGGTAGGACAGGTCTCCAGCAGCTCCTCATGGCGGCCAAGACCAACCTGCTGCCCTTTTTCCAAAACCAAGATCTGATCTGCTGACTTCAGGCTGTTAGTCCTCTGAGATATAAGGATAAGGCTGGTTTTAAGCTCCGACTTAATCGCCTTGAGCAGGCGACTTTCTGTCAGGTAATCCAAGGCCGAAGTTGAATCATCCAAAATCAGAAAAGGCGCCTGCCGTAAAACCGCTCTGGCAATGGTTAAGCGCTGGCGCTGACCTCCAGAAAAATTGCGGCCAAATTCCTTAACTTGGGCATCTAAGCCACCCTCTTTTTCTTCGACAAAGTCGCGTGCCTGAGCGATTTCCAATGCCCACCAGAGTTGGTCATCTGAGATGGTGTCACCGTCTAAGCCCAATGTCAGATTGGAACGAATCGTTCCCAGAAAAAGCTCCGCCTTTTGGGGAACCAGGCCAATCCAAGAGCGCCACTCCGCCAAATTAGCCGGACTCTTGCCTTGATTAAAGATGGCCAGATGCCCTTGCTGCGCTTGGTACAATCCCATCAAGAGCTGCACCAGCGTGGATTTGCCAGAACCTGTTCCACCGATAATTCCCAGAGTTGTTCCTGCTGTCATTTGTAGTTCAATACCAGATAGAGAAGGCTGGGCCGCGGTTGGATAAGTGAATTTCACACCTGATAAAGACAAGATTTGCTTTCTATCAGATTTTAGTAGGGGAATACTAGACTGTAAATCCTCTTCCGGCTGAACAAATACTTGGCTAATCCGGCCAGCACTGATAAAACTCTGATTTAAATTAGTCACCATCATGGCCAGCTTGAGCAGCTCGGTCAAGATATTAAGCAGATAGTTAACCAAAGCAATCAAGCTGCCCTGACTGAGGAGGTTATCAGCAATAGCCAGATTTCCTCGCCAAATAATCACGACTAGGGTTCCGTTGACAATGAGATAGGTCAGAGGACTGACCAAACTTGACAGAGCACTTGTTTTAATCTGGGTTTTGGTGTAGAGCTGATTGTGATCGGAAAACTGCTCTTTCAGACGCTCCGCCTGACCGAAGGCGCGAATCACCTGCATTCCCTCAAGCTGCTCTCGTGTCAGACTGACCAAACGATCGGTCTGTTTTCTGATCTTTAGGTAGAGCGGATTAACCAGCCGTGACATACCATAGATTAAGAGAGTTAAAAGCAGCACCATCAGCAGAAACCACAGTGAAAGACTCGGGCTGATAACAAAGGCCATGACAACCGAGCCAAAGACGATGATCGGTGCTCTTAGAAAAAGGCGCAGAAATTGATTGATTCCTGTTTGAATTTGAAAGGTATCGCTGCTCAGTCTGGTCAGCAGGCTAGCAGTCGTCAGGCGGTCACGGTCTTCCTTGGAAAGCCGCATGATTTTTCGATAAAGCTCCTTGGTTAACTGCCTCGTGTAGCCCACTGCTGCCTTGGATGAAAAATACTGGGCTGTCACAGCCACAACAACACCCAATACAGCTAGGCAAACGAGAAGAAAAATCATCCCATACAGATGATTTTTGTCTTTATGGGGAATAGTAATATCAACTATTCTGGCTATAATGATGGGAACCAGCAATTCAAAACTGGCTTCCAGCAGTTTAAAGAGGGGGCCGAGAAAAGTTTCTTTCAGGTAGCCCCGAAAATAGGTTAATAGATGTTTCATAGTTTTAAAATTTCTCAACCAGTCGCACTAAAAAGAGATTAAACTGGACTTGTTTGGCATAGTAGAGATTGCCACCATCTACGTAAAGTTTACCGCCGCCATAGAGGATGGAGATGGTATTGAAATAATAATAGGTATCACCAGATTTATTGCCTAGACTGGGGGCGACCACATCTCTGGAGTAGGCCTTGGCAAGGTCGATCGTATTCTTACCGCCGTGCTTGGCCACATAAGGGATGTAGGCTGCCCCATAGTTATAGGCCTGAATAGCCGTCCAAGTGTCTGTCTCATGCTTTTGGGCTTTTTCCAAATTCTCAGCTAAAACTTTGGTGCCTTGTTTAATGCTGGCGCGATTATCACTGATGTCGTTGGTTTTTCCAGTCGAGCTTTCGCTGGCCTGCATAACATCATCATCACGCCCTTTTGTTTCGGTATAAATCACCGCCAGAACCAAATCTTCATTGGTAGCATTGTCGTCCTCTGCCAGCACTTCTTCTACAAGGGGGCGGTAGGCCAGAACCGTTTTCACAGCCCGATAGACCGTCACCCCCTTATAAATAGCCAACAAGGCGATGATAATGATAATCAATCGTCTAATTTTTTTAAACATATTACTTGCTTTGGATATCTTCAATATTCTTGATTAAGATAGAGTAAGTGCCATCACTGTTTTGAATAAACTCCACCGCTTCTGCATCTTGATAGACCTGATTGGGTACCACCAGCTCAATCCCATTGGACAGGGATAATTTCTGACTCTCCAACTTCTTCGACTGACGGGAATAGTCCACATCTGCTACCGGAATCGGCTCTGGAATTTTTTCCTTAAGCTGATCCACAAAGGTTAGACGAGCCGTGAGATTGTCATCAAAAAGCTGATTGGCCAGCTTTTCTGGAGAGAGCTCCTGATCTTCCTCCAGATTTTGAAAGATTGCTGACTTCATCTTAGACTGAAAGGTAAAATCATCTTGATTGAAATCATCGGCTACCTTTTGGGCTGTCTTTTCCAACAGATTGATGGATTTATTGACAGACTGATCCGGTTTAACCTTGAGCAGATTTTCAGAAAAATAGTTGGCAAAACTGCCATTATGCTTAATGCGTTTTTCAATCAAATAATAGCGATAAGACTGACGGTTAATCACCAAGGCCTCATCTGGCGTTTGAGCAGCTGAAGGCAGATTATTCTGGGTGACCTTGAGCGGCTGCTCATCATCTCCCAGAATATGCGCCAAACTATCCTTAAGCACCAGCCGTAAGAAGGCGAAATGTTCAATACCATCCTTATCAAATTGGATAAAAATCAGATCATTAGTCTTTTGATCCTCGCTGATGACAAACTCTTCCTTCCAGAGCTGGGCTATTTTGCGGGCAGATTCCATAAAGTCAGCACCGAGGTTGGCGATAAAGTCATTTTCAGGCTCAAAGCTTCCCCGCTTAGCATCAGCGGTAAAAACCTTGGTCAGCTTTTTACGAAAATACTCATCCAGACTTGGTGTCAAAGTCAGCGGCTTATCCGCAAAACGAAGTTCAGTGTCATCAGGGCTGAATTGATGGATAATAATCTTTTTTAAATATAAATCTAGCATGTTAGTAAAGTGGGAAATTGTCCGTCAATAACTTAACATCTTGGCGGATACGATCAAGCACTGTCTCATCATCATGATTTTCTAAGGCTTGAACCATCAGCTCAGCAATCTTGGTGCTTTCAGCTACCCCCATGCTGCGGCTGGTAATAGCTGGACTGCCGATACGGATACCCGATGTCTTAAATGGCGACAGCGTCTCAAATGGGATGCTGTTCTTGTTGAGGGTAATATTAACTTCTTCAAGAATAGTTTGAGCCAATTTGCCGTTTTCAACGACCTTAGTCACATCAACGAGGAAGACATGATTATCGGTTCCACCAGAAACAACATGAAAATTAGGGTGGGCGGCAAAAACATCAGCCATGGCCTTGGCGTTTTTGACAACGTTGTCACCATAGTCTTTAAAGGCTGGATCCAAGGCTTCCTTGAGGGCAACCGCTTTAGCCGCGATCACATGTTCCAAAGGACCGCCCTGCAAACCTGGGAAGACAGCGGAATTGATCTTCTTAGCCAAATTTTCATCATTGGTCAAAATCAAGCCACCGCGCGGACCGCGCAAGGTCTTATGAGTCGTTGTGGTGGTGATATGGGCATAAGGAACTGGACTAGGATGGTGGCCAGACGCAACCAGACCGGCAATATGCGCCATATCAACCATGAGATAGGCGCCGACACTATCAGCAATAGCGCGGAATTTGGCAAAATCAATAATCCGTGAATAGGCTGAAGCCCCCGCTACAATCAGTTTAGGCTGATGTTGAACAGCCAGCTGCTGGATTTCATCATAATCCAAAACTTCTGTCTCCTTATTAACATTATAAGGGACAAAATTGTAGGTTTTCCCTGAAAAGCTGACGGGCGAGCCATGCGTCAGGTGACCGCCGGCCGACAGATCCATCCCCATGACGGTGTCTCCAGGTTGGATCAAGGCCATATAGGCTGCCGCGTTAGCTTGGCTGCCTGAGTGGGGCTGGACATTAGCAAACTTGGCACCAAAGAGCTCCTTGGCCCGCTCAATGGCGAGATTTTCAGCCACATCAACACAGTCAGTTCCGCCGTAGTAACGCTTGCTTGGATACCCTTCGGCGTACTTATTGGTTAAAACGGAACCTTGGGCAGCCATCACAGCCTTTGAGACCACATTTTCAGATGCGATCAACTCGATGTTGTTTTGCTGTCGCACTTCTTCTGCTTGAATGGCCTGCCAGAGCTCTGGGTCGTAAGCCTTGTAATCATCTTTGTCAAAAATCATAAAATCACCTCATAGATTTAATAAAGCGCTTCTGGGAGTGGGAAAGAAGTCATAAATCATAGATTTTGACTTCGTTTTCCCACCCCCGCACAGTTGGCTGGGCTAGTCGCTATCACTGCCTAGCAGGGGATAAGAACAGCCAGCCAACCACTGCGTTAAATGGGTTGGCCATTTTCATTAAAAGTAAGCCTGATAATAGTTGGCCAAAACTATCCTATAGTGTCATAAAAAGCATGGGCATCTTTTCGATTGGCGCTTGAATTGAGCCGAATAAAGGCATACTGTCGTTTTCTAGCTTCTGCTTCCAGACCCTGCATCAGTTCTTTACCAATGCCTTGATTCTGATAGGCCAGTAAAACAGCTAAACCAAGAACATTGAAACCAGTTTCTGAATAAAGTGTGTCATAAACCTCAGCATGGACATAGGCAACCAATTCTTGCCTAACCTCATCTTCAAACCCTAACAAAAAATGATGAGAGTCCTTTAGAAGTTTTTTTAGCTGCTGCTCAGTCTGTTCCTGATCTAAGGTATAACCCAGCGAATAGCGATTGATCGCTTAGATGGCGGCAGTGTCTGATAAAACCAAAGCTCTCAGCATCAGTCAATTCTCCTTCAGAAATTTAATTCAGGCACTGCCTCCAGCAAGGCCTCCTTGCTGATAATGCCTTGACGAAGAATGTTGGCTCTATCTCCAGACAAGTCTAGGATCGTTGAATCCAAGCCTTGAATGGCTGAGTCATCCGCTATTCCTATCACCTGATGGTCCAACTGCTCGACAATGTCCTCGAAGACCGTGCCAGACGCTTGACCGGATAGGTTGGACGACGGACCGATTAAGGGGCCGTATTCTCTAATGAGCTCCTGAGTTAGGGGATGGTCAGGCAGGCGAAAACCGACCGTTGACAGACCCGAGTTGACCCAGCTTGGAACCTTGTCATTAGCCTTGAGGATAATGGTTAGCGGACCTGGTAGGAAGGCTTGATAGAGCTTAGCTAGGTAGGCTGGCTGATCCTTGCTGTAGGCCAAAATATCTTCCAAGCTGGCTACGTTGAGGTTCATGGCCCTGTCGAGTGGACGTCGTTTCAGGTCATAGACACGCTTGACTGCCTGCTGGTCCAAGGCCTTGGCGAAAAGGCCATAAACGGTTTCAGTCGGGAGGACAACCGCTCCACCTGCAGCTAAAATCTCAGCAACCGCTGCTTGATCAGCCATCATCAACCACCACCATTCTGTCCTGACCAAATTGGTCGGGCAAAACTCTTATCCGCTTATCTGGAAAGGCGGCTTGAAAGATCTGTGAGACTGCCTGCCCTTGCTTATAGCCAATTTCCAGGTAAATCTTGCCATCAGGTTTGAGATGAGCTGCTGCTCCTTCAGCGATCCTGCGGTAGACAGCCAGACCTTGCTCGTTGGCAAAAAGAGCAAGATGAGGCTCGGAAGTCAGAACATTGAGACCAACCTCCTCTTTATCTGCTTGGGAAATATAGGGCGGGTTGCTGACAATAATATCGACCCCCCCCTCAATCTGATCAAAAACATCGGATTGACGAAAATCTACCTGCACCTTGTTAGCTAGGGCATTTTCACCAGCCAAGTCCAAAGCATCCTGGGAAATATCAGACGCTATCACGTGCCAAGCCGGCCGACTGTGTGCCAACGATACTGCAATAGCACCGCTCCCAGTGCCAAGATCAAGCAAACTCAGCCCACTGTCCGCATTCTCCTCTAAAATCAAATCAACCAATTCAGCTGTTTCAGGGCGAGGAATCAGCACTCGCTTATCAACCTTAAAGGTCAGATCGTGGAAGCTCTCATAACCAATGATGTATTGGGCTGGCTCGTGGGCAAGCAAACGTTGAACAAGCTCTGTCAGCAAGAAGTCATCTTCCGCCGTCACCTCTCGGCGAAGCATGAGGATAAAGGCTGTCATGTCAAGCTTTTTAAGTTCTCTAAAGACAAAACTTAGGCTCTCAGCCTCCTCGCCAGCCGCCAGTAATTGTTCCTCATACTCCGTAAAAAGTTGAGCATAGGTCATTGATTTAACTCTTCTAATTTTTGAGTTTGGTCATAAAGGACCAAAGCGTCAATGACCTCGTCTAATTTACCAGACAGAATCGTATCCAGTTTCTGCAGAGTCAAGCCAATACGATGGTCTGTCACTCGGTTCTGCGGGAAGTTGTAAGTCCGGATCCGCTCCGAACGGTCCCCAGTACCAATGGTTGACTTACGCTCAGCATCCTGCTCGTCTTGGGCAATTTGCGCAAAGTGGTCGGCCACACGAGCACGGATAACCTTCATTGCCTTATCGCGGTTCTTTTGCTGGGTACGCTCCTCCTGCATTTCCACTTTGATGCCTGTTGGAATGTGGACCATACGAACAGCAGTCGCCACCTTATTGACATTTTGTCCGCCAGCACCCGATGCATGGTAGATATCGACACGCAAATCCTTGGGATCAATATCATACTCTACCTCTTCAACCTCTGGCATCACTAAGACAGTCGCTGTCGACGTATGAACCCGACCTTGGCTTTCAGTCACTGGAACTCGTTGGACACGGTGGGCGCCAGATTCATACTTAAGCTTGGAGTAGACCGATTGGCCTGATACCATCGCCACCACTTCCTTGATACCGCCCACGCCATTGTAGGATGCTTCCATGACCTCGAATTTCCAGCCCTGACTCTCGGCATATTTCTGGTACATCTGCAAAAGATCGCCCGCAAAGAGCTGGGCTTCATCACCGCCAGCAGCCCCGCGGATTTCCAGAATGATATTCTTATCGTCATTAGGATCCTTGGGCAGCAGTAAGATTTTGAGACGCTCCTCATAGTCTTCCTTGGCCTCCTTGGAATCTTTCAGCTCCTCCTTGGCCATCTCTTCAAGGTCTGGATCGCCGCTGGCATCCTTAATCATCTCTTCAGCATCATTAATATTTTGCAGCACCTTCTTATATTCACGGTAAACCGTGACTGTTTCACGCGTACTAGCTTCTTCACGCGATAGTTCCATAAAGCGCTTGGTGTCAGAGACCACATCAGGATCACTGAGCAATTCACCTAATTCATCATAGCGGTCTTCTACAGCTTGCAGCTGATCATAGATATTCATAAAAAGGGTCAAGCTCCTCTCTTAATCAATTTCTGGGTGGTAATAGTGCTTACGGCAGACCGAAATATAGGTTTCGTGTCCGCCGATTTGGACTTGTTCTCCCTCGTAAACGGGCTGACCGTCCTTAACTCGCAGTACCATGATGGCTTTTTTACTGCAGTATTGGCATATGGTTTTGATTTCCTCAATCTTGTCTGCCAAGAGTAACAGTTCGCGAGAGCCTTCAAAGAGATGGTTGCGAAAATCATTTTTGAGGCCAAAGGCCATCACAGGTACATCTAACTCATCGACTACTCTAGCCAAATCAAAAACATTGGCCTTGGTCAGAAATTGGCATTCATCAACAAGGACACAGTAGGGCTTTTCAGGCAGGCCGTCAATATAACCAAAAATATCGGTATCTGCTGAAATTGGCTTTGCCTTACGCCTAAGGCCAATACGACTGGCAACCCAGCCGTATCCTTCACGTGTATCCAAGGCGCTAGTCATAAGGACAACTGGTTTCCCCTGCTCCTCATAATTGTAAGCAACCTTGAGAATTTCAATAGATTTCCCCGAATTCATAGTACCATAACGATAATATAACTGTGCCAAAAATATGCCTTCCTGTCTAAAAAAGTTTATCGTCTTATTTTATCATAAATCAAGGGAATTATCAGTAGGAAATCTAAGAATCAAGACTTGGAAAATCATCTGCACAATCGCTTCAACTTTGCTATTCTTACAGTTTTCATGATACAATAAGAGAGTAATAAGTTATTTCTATTTTAGGAGGAAAGCCCTATGCCATTTGTCAAAATTGATCTCTTTGAAGGTCGTTCACAGGAACAAAAAATCGAATTAGCACGCGAAGTTACCGAGGTTGTTTCACGTATTGCTAAGGCTCCCAAAGAAAATATTCACGTCTTTATTAATGATCTACCAGAAGGGACCTACTACCCCCACGGTGAGATGAAGAAAAAGAACTAAGTGATTAGAAGGTGGAAATGCAAGAAAAAATAGATCCTCTGCCTATGGATCCTCAGGATTCTAAGGCAGGGGGCTGTTTTTATTTTATGGTGTTCTTGCCTGCTGTATTTTTATGAGCTAGCTACCTACTTAACGAAAAGAAGATACCCGATATTCGATTCTTTGTGAGGCTCTTTTTCACCCAGTTCTTCCTGGCTGAAAAAGCGCCGAAAGACGATTGATAATGGGAAAATGACTTCTAGATTTCAACGGGGAAAATAGGCGTAAGGAAACAATATCAAATTTTTGAAAGCGCTGCCGATATTTGTTACAATTACCGTGTAAAAATCATTAGAAAGGAGCCAGGCTATGAAGGCTGCGACTTATTTAGAAAAAGGTAAGATCGGTTTGGTTGAGCAAGCTAAACCAAAGATTGTCAATCCAACAGATGCTGTTGTGAGGTTGTTAAAAACCACCATCTGCGGGACTGATTTGCATATCTTGGGAGGCGATGTTCCAGAAACACCGCCGGGCACTATTCTAGGCCACGAAGGTATCGGTATTGTTGAGGATGTTGGTGATGCAGTTACTAATTTTAAAGTAGGTGACAAGGTTATTATTTCATGTGTTACAGCTTGCAATACCTGCTATTACTGTAAAAAGGGGATCCCAGCTCACTGCGAACAAGGGGGCTGGATCTTAGGTCATCTAATCAATGGTACGCAGGCAGAATATGTCCATATTCCGCAGGCTGATGGCAGTCTTTATCATGCACCAAAAGTGGTTGACGACGAGGCTCTAGTCATGTTGTCTGATATCCTGCCAACTTCTTATGAGATTGGGGTCCAAGCATCAGATGTTAAGCCAGGTGATACTGTTTGTATTGTAGGTGCAGGACCGATTGGCCTTGCTGCTTTACTGACAGCACAATTTTATTCTCCAGCACAAATCATCATGGTTGATTTGTCAGAATCGCGTCTGGAAGCTGCTAAACGTTTCGGAGCGACTGAGGTCATTTGCTCAGGAGACGCTGAAGAAGTTAAGAATCAGATTGGCGCCTTGACAGATGGTCGAGGGGTTGATGTTGCCATTGAGTGTGTAGGCTACCCAGCAACCTTTGATATCTGTCAAAAAATTATCGCCATTGGCGGTCACGTCGCTAACGTTGGTGTCCATGGTAAGCCAGTATCATTTGACTTACAAGATTTATGGATTAAAAATATTACCTTGTCAACAGGTTTAGTCAACGCTAACACGACAGAAATGCTGCTGAATGTTTTAAAATCTGGTAAAATTGACGCCAGTCAATTAGTCACTCATCATTTTAACTTATCAGAGGTTGATAAGGCTTATGACGTTTTCAAAAATGCAGGTGACAATCAAGCCTTAAAAGTGATTATTGACAATGACATCAGTCCAGTAGCTTAGTTCTCATCGTCTAAGAGGCCAAATATTGGCCCCTTTTTCTACATGGAGCCGATAAAACCCGCTGAGAGTCAAAGTTCTCAGCGGGTTTTTAGGCTTAAAATTATCGTTAGGATAAACTCTCTTTGAGGAAAAAATCAGCAAAGAAGTCCTCAGCAAGAATTTTAATGATTTCAGGAACGCTGTAAGCAGCAGTCAGATTGGCAACACCTGATAGATGCATCACGGCAATCTCCTTTGTTTGGTAATCAAAGCTGACTTGAAAAGCAAACTGACCATAACCCCGAAAGGCTGAGCTAGATTCAAAAAAGTAGCACTTATAACTGCGCTTATCATTTTCAGCTTCAACCAGTTCATAGCGCAGGGAGCTCAGGGGTAGATCACTCATAAAGCGCAGCATAGCAACCAATTCATCTGTTCTCTCTGCCATGAAAGCATCAATATTGCTATCTTCAAATTTTTCCTTTATAAAGGCCATGACCACACACCCTCTCTCACTTTTTCAATAACATTCCACCCTTATCTTACCATTTTTTAGTGGAAACTGCTGTGTGAAGATTTGGCTAGCTCTGCCGCTTTTTAGACTTGGCATTGAAAATTATATTGAGCAAGATGGAGCTGAGCGTGGCAATGACTATACCGTTGGTAAAGAACATTTGGACAGTTGCGGGGGCGCTGGCAAAAAGATTGGTATTATTGAATCCCAGTCCTGCTGCAATGGAGACGGCCGCAATAATGAAATTGTGCTCCTCATTTTTGAAATCAACCGTATTAAGCATCTGAATCCCTTGAAGGGCTACCATCCCAAAGAGTACCAGCATGGCACCGCCTAGAACGGGATTGGGAATCAATTGCGCTAAGGCGCCGAACTTAGGAACTAGACCAAGTACAATTAGAAAGACAGCCGTATAGTAAATCGGACGGCGGGTCTTGATCCCTGAGAGCTGGATAAGACCAACGTTTTGTGAGAAACCAGTGTAGGGAAAGGTATTGAAAATCCCGCCAAGAAGGACTGCTAAACCCTCTGCACGATAACCGTTGCGCAGACGCTTGCTGTCTAATCTATCATTGGTCAAATCAGACAAGGCCAAGTAAACGCCAGTCGACTCGACCATGGAAACTGTTGCAATGATACACATCATAATGATCGAGGTCAGCTCAAACTTAGGCTGACCGAAATAAAATGGCTGCGGCACATGAACGAGCTGTGCCTGAGCGACAGCCGTGAAATCAACCAGCCCCATGAAACCGGCGAGAAGAGTTCCTCCCACTAGGCCAATCAAAATAGAAATGGACTTGATAAACCCCTTGGCAAAAATTTGTACTAAAAGAACGATGGCAATGGTTGTCAGAGATAGAAAGAGAGAATCAAGACTTGGCTTATCAGCATTGTCCCCCATATTTCCCATGGCAACCGAAATCAAGCTGAGGCCAATCACAGTAATAACTGACCCTGTCACGATTGGCGGAAAGAAGCGGACAATTTTAGAAAAGATACCTGCCACTAAGATGACATAAACTCCAGAGGCAATCAAGGCACCGAACATATAGCCTGAGCCCTGATTTTGGCCAATCATAATCAAGGGGGCAACAGACTGGAAGGCACAGCCAAGCACGACGGGGAGTCCGATACCAAAGTACTGATTGAGCTGGAGCTGCAGGAAGGTTGCGACCCCACACATAAAAATATCGGTTGCGATCAGATAGGTCAGCTGAGTCGCCGAATAGTTCAGACTGCCAGCAATCATGATGGGCACTAGAATAGAGCCCGCATACATGGATAAGAGATGCTGCAGGCCTAGAATAGCTGATTGGGTATGACTTTCCTTGTTCATTAGGCATCTGCCTCCTTGAAGTTTACTCGGCCATTAGCAAAACTAGCCACACGCGCCAAAGAGGTCACCTGAAGACCCATATTCTCTAAAATCTGGCGTCCTGTCTGGAATGATTTTTCGATAGCAATTCCGACCCCTACCACATCTGCTCCTGCCTGCTGGATAATTTCAATCAAGTCTTTAGCCGCCTGAGCATTGGCCAGAAAGTCATCAATGATCAAAACCTTGTCTGCTTTGGAGAGCAACCTTTCAGCGATAGAAACCGTACTAGTGACCTGCTTGGTAAAAGAATAGACCTCTGCTGTCAAAATTCCTTGAGTCATGGTAATGTTTTTATGTTTTTTAGCAAAAATCATCGGAACATCTAATGCTTGCGCTGTATAGACAGCCGGGACAATACCAGAAGCCTCGATAGTGACAATTTTTGTAATCCCTGCATCCCTGTAAACCTCCGCCCATACTTGGCCCATCTCCTGCATGAGTTGGTAGTCTACCTGATGGGTCAAGAAGCTATCTACTTTGAGAATGTCCTCCCCCAAAACCTGACCATCCTTTAAAATCCGATCTTCCAGTGCTTTCAAAATTTTTTCCTCCTCTAATCAACAGAAAATCCTGAGGCAGTACTTTTTAAAAATCATCATTAATTTCGGCAGGACAACTAGCAAGATCTTTAGCTGTTTCCATAGAACTTGGTACAGAAAATTCAGCTTTAGCGAATTTTTAAGCCTTTGATTAGACTGATGAGATTTTTGAGTATAAAAGTACAAGGGAAAAACTACCTTGGTTTTCCTGATACATACACCTCAGTCATAATAATCTGTGGTGCTACCTACTTACTTACCATTGGATCCAGTCATCAAGTCATCATAAGCAGACGCCTTGTCCTTAATCGCTTGGTTGACAGCTTTGGAAAACTGGCCTTTAATGTCTTCGTCTAATTCCCCGGCAATCTTCTTCAGGCTGGACCTTGTCTCAGAAGCTATGTGACTGATCGCCTTATCGTACTTATCTATCAGTTCCTGACGCTTAGCCTTCTGAGCACTGGCACAAGCCCTAATAATCCCTTTCTCGTACTCCTTTTCAGCCGCTTCTGTATCTCCTGATACCGCGTCACCTACGGCCTTTCCCATATGTGTCCGCGCTACACCGCCGGCCAGTTCTTTGGCACTGTTCCAAGCATCTGTAAGGGCACTCATTGCTGTCCTCCTCTTTTCTTTTTCATCATTTTAGGATAATTTCCGCCGTTCAATATAGGCTGCTTCCAGTTTGTCACTGACAGGCTGGAAGGTTTTCTTATAAACCTTCTCTAATGATTCAAACTGATCGTCGTAATATCTAAAAACATCAATAAAGGCATTTTGAACCCGAGTGTTGATATCGGTTACGGTAGTGGTAAAATGCGTGCTGTCCTGAACCCCTAAGGCTCTAAAATCAGCCAATGCTTCTTGATATTTGGTATCCGTAATGGCGTTGAAGTTCTGCAGCCGCTCCTCATAGGATTCCCGCTCTTGCTCCAACTGTTTTTTGAGCCGGCGGTAGTCCTCGTCCATAAATTCAAGTTCCAGCTCGTATTTCTTGATTTTATCTTGTATTACATCCCACTCATCCATCCTGAAATTTCTCCTCCTAAACTATTGTCTTCATCGATAAGTCCCTGCATACCGGTTTCTATTTGACCGCCTAGATTGGCAAACTCTTCAGATAGACTTGAGGCTTTAGTTGTTTTCTTGTCAAAATGATCTTTGACCTTAGTTACCATATAGTCATAGGTAATGCCTTCCTCGGCATAAACGGCTAAGATCTCATCATCTGTCAGCTTATTGACAGAAGCTGGGCGATCGCTGGTCAGGCTCTTATAGAGTTGTTCGGCCTCTTCACCAGCAGCATCGGCCTGTCCTTTGATGCTTTCATAACCGATTTGGGCTGCGCTTCCCAAACCAGAAGCCACGGCACTGGCAGACAGATAATCCAAGAAAATCTTTTCATGACCTGAATAGCCATCAGCTCCCAGCTTGGACTTCATAGCCTTGAAGTCCTTACCCATGTAGCCAGAAACCATGGATTCTACCTCATCATAGACATGGGTCACATCTGCCACATTGCCGTTTTTATCGACCAGATTGCCATCGTTATCGAACTGCCAGTTACTGAGCGAGTGGTCGCCGGTCAAACCGCTCTTGTTATCCTTATCAACATAAATAGCTGTCTCAGTCTCATTACCGGTGATGTTCCCTATCTTATCATGGGGATTGCGGTAATTGCGAAATTGGCCCTTATGTTTTTTCATGTCGGCAATTTCTTTATCCGAAAGCATATTATGGATATCAGGGCCATTGAAGCCGACATTGTTATAGCCCTTTTTCACAGACACATACATGGCTAAAGATTCCCCAAGGGAATGTCCCGTCGTTGTAATCTCTGCTTTGGGATATTTTTTCGCGACCTTCTTGGCAAAGGCTTGGGCTGTTTTGAACTGAGAATCAGTAACTTTAGCCGAATTCAGCCCTGAGCGCATTTGTAGCTTGTCTCTTCCCAGGCCAAGAGACTGACTGTCGGTTTCGATATCT
Organism: Streptococcus dentasini; assembly: GCF_053206945.1. Classification (NCBI taxonomy): domain Bacteria; kingdom Bacillati; phylum Bacillota; class Bacilli; order Lactobacillales; family Streptococcaceae; genus Streptococcus; species Streptococcus dentasini. Next base: position 149,964 of record NZ_JBRUHS010000001.1, on the reverse strand, counting down.
TTAATATCACTCTTGTTCGTTCCCGCATAAGCGATCACAACTTGGCTGGTATCCACATGGCCGTTCTTGTCTACAGGCGCTACGGCCATAGCCTGCATACCGTTGTCAGTGTTGTCTTCGACTTGGAGGACTTTGTATTTACCACCTGCTACAGTATTACCTTTTTTTACAGGATTAGCTACTTTGCCAGAATCAACGTCATAAACACGATCTGCAATTCTTTTGTAATCTTTATCTGTTACCATTACTACCCCTCAAAATATATTATTTTAACACTATCTACACGATCACTCTTTAATTTTTCATCACTTTCTTTAAACTCCTTAGGAGAATAATTAGCAGTCTCAATTTCTTCCCCCAAGGAATTTTCTGAAAACGAAATATCATATTTCCCATTAATTGTTGTTGTTATTCTCCAAGTTCCCGTCATATCATTTTTTTGAAATTCAATAAACTCAATTTTTTTAATTGGTTCTCCATCAACTAATTCTATGTGTTCACCTATATACTGAACAATCCTATCCTGCTCACTTTTATACCTTGGTTCGTCCTTGCCTGTAAAGGGATTAATCATTATTATACCTCCTATTACTAAAACTACTGTGATTCCTAATAAAATAACTGCCTTCTTTTTTACTGTCATAAAACCTCCTTTTATTATAATATAAGCTAAACCAGCTCTTTTTTAACTGGCTTGGATTAGATTATAATACTTATCTTCAACTTTATCGACCAGATTGCCATCGTTATCGAACTGCCAGCCAGCGACACTGTGGTCATCCAGCATGCCAGCATTTTTTCTCTCGACATAGATAGCCGTCTCAGCAAAATTACATAAATTTGATGTCCCAGATGCCATAATTTCTTACTATTTTTAACTACATTATTCGGTGACTCTTTTATTAGTCAGCACTCAGCGCTGACGATGGTTTCCATTTTTATAAATTCCTCCTATGAGATATTTTATAATAAAGCAATAAAGTGGACATTATCAAAAAGATTATTATGGATGTAATGACTGTAAAAGAATGCCAAGCACTTAACGTCATTTCATTTCCAGCTTCATCAGTTACTTTTTTCAATGGATAATGTACAAGAGCAAAGACCAGATAAAAAATTGAAGTCAGACTAGATAAATAGCCAACAATAACAGTATGTTTTTTATTTCCTAACATGACAATACTAAGGAAAGGAAATCCATAGAGTAGTAAAGGGAGTCCAAAGGTGAAAATGCTGATAAACATAACTATTGAACCATTCCATGAATACAAACAAATTAGTAACCAAACATAAGATAGCATAAAAAAAGATGACAAAATATTTTCGTTGTGCTTGATTTGTTGCTCATCTTTATCTGTACTGTCTTCGACTTGGAGGACTTTGTATTTACCACCTAATATAGTTTTTCCTTCTGCTAACGGAACTTCAATTTTTGATGAGTCTACGTTATAAACGGCATTAGAAATCTTATTATAATCTTCCTCTGTTGTCATGTTTCTACTCCTTTATATACTTGATCTTAATGCTTTTTATACTGACCTTTTGTCTACTATCCGAACGATTTTGGATCTCTTCTGAATAGTATCCTTCTCCTTCTAGCTCTCCACCAATTTGTTTTTCACTAAAAGAAATATAATACTTATTATTGACCCTTGCCGTGATTCTCCAATATCCTGTCATATCATTTTTCTCAAATTCAATAAACTCTATCGTCTTGATATCATCACCATTTGCCAATTCATAATGGTCAACAAGATAGTTAGCTATCCTATCCTGCTCACTTTTATACTTTGGCTCATCTTTGCCTGTAAAGGGATTAATCATTATTATACCTCCTATTACTAAAATTGCTGCGATTCCTAATAAAATAACTGCTTTCTTTTTTAATGTCATAAAACCTCCTTAATATTATAATATAAGCTAAACTAGGCTCAATATCAGATAGGCTCTACCATTAACCATCAATCTCATTTGCTAGCTCGTCAAGAATTTTCCCTAATTCTTCTGGAGTATAACCAGATGCATCAATTAGCTCTTGCTTTTCTTTCTGGACTTGGCGCATATCTTCTTCTAACTTTTTGGCGAAGTCAGATAGTTCATGAACACTCTCTTGAGATAGTCGATGATTTTCTTTCACTTCCTCCCATGATTGATGTAATTCTTGAGCAAAGTCTAAATCTTGACGACGTTTAGTTTCCGGCAAGAGAGCTAACGAAAATGTTCTGACGAGTTCCAATATCCCCCGAGATAGTTTTTCACTGTCATGGACTAGTTTTTCATTATTTCTAAGCTCAGCTTGATATTTTTCAATAATGGCCTCTCGTTTTAGTAAGGCAAAGAGTTTGTTTTTAAACTTTATGGCTCTTTCATCTAACATAGAACCGCACCTCCTTGTGTCATTGTAACATACTCCTATACATGCTGTCTTATGGGTGGCAACTGACTCTGATTTTTGAGCATAAACCAGCAATTATAGCATAAAAAATGAGTATCCAACTGTGTCAGATACTCATTTTCAGCACTAGCTTTTTGAAGATTTTTGATACATAAAAAGAACTTCTAGAAGTTAATTGTTGTCTGCCATACTTATTGAAAGACATTTACGGTGTCTTGTAGAGACGCTGTGCCCTATTCACAGTTTAAATAAGTTTCTGATAGATTATTCTATTTGTATTATCGAAAATCGATTGTTTTAATCATATCACGCAGTAGGGAAAATGTAAATGCTGATTTATCCTTTTTCCCTAGACTCCCAGTCTAATCTATGACCAGCTAGGAAGCTTGTTTTGAAATTCTCTATGGGATGAAAATAGGCCTTGCCAAATTCATCAATCAAGCCATGAAATTCTTGGGCTTCCTGATAAGTGAAGGACTCTGGAAGCTGAGATAGCTGGCGGTTCAAACTTTGATAGGTGGTCAATCCCTCAACACCTAAAAGACCAAAGAGCGTGCGAGCATACTTATCCGCTACGAATTGCGGCTGGTCGAAAATATAAGTCAGCAGCACATCAGCCGTCTCAGGTCCGACACCATGCAGCTTAAGCAGGGTATCACGCAGACTTACACCATACTGCGCCACAATAGCCTTGGGATCCTGATTATGAGCTAGGTACCACTGGGTCAACGTTTGGATGGCCTTGCTTTTATTCTTCATAAAGCCGGCTGGCCGAACCAGTTCCTCCAAATCTTCCAGCGGCAGCTGCCGAATACGGTGAAAATCGTAATCGGTCTGGGCTCTAATCAGCTGTGACGCACGAACAGCATTGCGCTCAGTTGTATTTTGAATCAAAATAGCCTCAATAATAATCTGCTGTTTACTATCAGCCGGCCACCAGCCGGTGGGCCCCATGTGTGCCAGCATCTTTTGATAGAGGTCGTATAGGGTTAACTCCATACTATTTACAAAGCCCCGACAACCTTGTGAGGGAGATATTTTTCTTCCAGATAATCCATATCTTCCTGAGTCAAGTGAAGGTCAAAAGCTCCCATAAAGTCATCCAGATATTTTTCCTTGGTGACACCGACAATTGGAGAGTGGACGCCTTTTTGCCATAACCATGCCAAGGCGATCTGCGTGCGGGTGACACCGTATTTGTCAGCAAGTTCAGCGACTCGGTTAACAATCGCCATGTCCTGCTCCTCGGTACTGTCGTATTTACTTTGGGCTGTTGTATCCGTCTTACTGCGGGCTGTATCAGCTGTCCAATCGCGCACGACACGACCCGATGCCAAAGGACTGTAGGGCGCTAAACCAACACCTGTCTCCTGACAGAAAGGCAACATTTCGCGCTCATCTTCACGATAGAGGAGATTATAATGATTTTGCATGACGGAAAATTTAGTCCAGCCGTTCTTTTCAGCAACATATTGCGCTTTCTGGAACTGCCAAGCATACATGGCTGAAGCTCCCAGATAACGAACCTTACCGCTGCCTACCAAATCGTTCAGAGCTGACATGGTCTCTTCAATTGGCGTATGATAATCCCAGCGATGAATATAGAGAATATCAATGTAATCAGTCCCCAACCGCTTAAGGCTGCGCTCAACCTGATGGAAAATAGCCTTGCGTGAAAGCCCGTGGTTGTTGGGCTTACTTTCACCATTAGGCAAATCACTGAAGAAGCATTTGGTCGCAATCACCACATCTTCACGGTTGGCAAAATCACGAAGAGCTCGGCCGAGGTACTCTTCACTGCTGCCAGCCGCATAAACATTAGCCGTATCAAAGAAATTGATTCCTAGATCCAAGGCTTTCTTAATGATGACACGGCTCTTGTCCTCATCGAGAAGCCAGCCTGAGTGAAATCCCAGCGTGGCATCTCCAAAACTCATACAGCCTAAGCAGAGCTTAGAAACTTCCAAACCTGTTGCTCCTAATTTCACATATTCCATGATGCTACCTCCTGTAGAAATTTCACCTTTATTCTATACCTTGAAGTCCACTATAAGTCAAGTTAAAACTTAAAAAACAAACAAATTATTTACGCAGGATTCAGGCAGTTCCAGTCTTAACAGCAAGAAAAGTAAAAGGGAGTGGGATCAACCTAAAAATAACAAAAGCACTGGTCAGCAAAATTTTATTTTTAGCTGCTGTCCTGAAGGGCTGAGACAAAAGTCCTGTCGCCATAGATTTTTTGAGATATAACAGTTTGACACAGTAGTTGGAAGTGAAGCTTGTTGGCTAGGTTAGCTTAGTCTTGCTATTGCACATTGGGCTAAGAGACTATTCCAAATCAGAAATACTGGATGAGTTTTTGCTCAACTTCTATCTGACACTCATGATAGAACTTATCCAATCGAGCCTTCCATTTCAAAAGAAATCAATCGGTTCAGTTCAACTGCGTATTCCATCGGTAACTCCTTGGCGAAGGGTTCGATGAAGCCCATGACGATTTTTTCAGTCGCTTCCTGCTCCGTGAGTCCGCGGCTCATCAGGTAAAAGAGCTGTTCCTCAGAAATTTTAGAGACCTTGGCTTCGTGCTCTAAAGAAACAGATGAATTGTGGATCTCATTAAATGGTACTGTATCTGAAGATGACAAATCATCCATTAGAATCGTATCACATTCTATGTGACTGAGAGACTGGCTAGCATTTTCCTTAAAGGTCACCTGACCACGGTAGTCCACCTTTCCGCCTCCCTTGGCCAGTGATTTGGAAATAATCGAAGATTTCGTATGGGGAGCATTGTGGATCATTTTAGCACCGGTGTCTTGGTCTTGTCCTTTATTGGCAAAGGCGATGGTCAGCATGGTTCCTGTTGCTCCTTGACCATCCAGATAGATAGCTGGATATTTCATGGTTGTTTTGGAACCAAGATTCCCATCAATCCACTCGACCGTTGCGTCTTTTTTAGCCGTCGCCCGCTTGGTCACCAGATTATAGACATTGTCCGACCAGTTCTGAATAGTGGTGTAACGAATGTGGGCACCATCCAAAGCGAAAACTTCAACAACAGCGGCATGCAAGCTATTGGTCGTGTAGCTCGGTGCCGTACAGCCCTCAACATAGTGCATGCTGGCCCCCTTATCAACAATAATCAATGTACGTTCAAATTGACCGGTATTTTCATTATTAATACGTAAGTAGAGCTGCAGGGGGACTTCCACATGAACTCCTTTGGGAATATAGATAAAAGTTCCCCCTGACCAAACAGCTGAGTTAAGAGCAGCCAGTTTATTATCAGTCGGCGGTACCAATTGACCAAAATATTGACGAAAAAGTTCAGGATACTCCTGCAGAGCCGAATCAATATCGGTGAAAATAATGCCTTGGGCTTCGAACTCCTTTTTCATATTGTGGTAGACCGCTTCGGACTCATACTGGGCAACGGTTCCCGCCAAATAGGATTGCTCTGCCTCGGGAACACCTAAACGCTCAAAGGTCTCCTTGACCTTATCCGGCACCTCATCCCAAGTCCTAGCCGGCGCATCGGAGACTTTTTGATAGTAGACAATATCATTAAAATTGACACCTGATAAATCCGGTCCCCATGAGGGCAGAGGCATCTCCTCAAAGGCCTTGAGAGCCTTCAGGCGAAAATCCAGCATCCAGTCCGGCTCCTGCTTCTTCTGCGAAATCTGCCGAACCACATCCTCATTCAGTCCCTTTCCTGTTGAAAAGACAGGATCCATATCCACGTGAAAATCATAGTCTTGCTGATCGACCTGAAAGTTATCTTGGCTATCTGTTGTCATTCAATCGCCACCTTTCTTGTTCTCCATTATAATATTTCTTCTGATAAAAATATAGCTTCTGGTCCAAAAAATTAGATTTATCCAAGAGGCTCTAGTTCTCTCAGTCAAATCGCTTGCAATTAATTCTGCAGCCCCCTATAATAAAACAGAAATCAATAGATAAGAAGAGAGGAATATGATTTATGTCAGTAATGACGATAATTTTAGCAAGCCTCGTTGCTCTGGAATTTTTCTATATCATGTATTTAGAAACCTTTGCAACGACATCTGCCAGCACATCACGGGTTTTTGGCATGACTCGAGAGGAACTGTCAGCACCATCCTTAAAGACCCTTTTTAAAAACCAAGGTGTCTATAATGGTTTGATTGGGGTTGGCATTCTTTACGCCCTCATCTGGAATCCAAGCATGCTGCTGCCCATCATGATTTATATCGTACTGGTAGCAGCTTACGGTGCAGCCACGTCTAATCCTAAAATCCTCCTGACCCAAGGTGGTCTAGCCATCTTGACTATTATTACTGCAATATTTTTAGGATAAACTAACTATAAAAACTAGGCTTAAGGTCGATTCTAAAACAGTCTGATAAGAATAGTCAGCTTTTTAGTTCATCTACGTTACAGTCTAGTTTTTTTATTTATTGGGGCGCGTCCCTAAACGTTTTTCAGCACCTCATTTGAGAGAGCGTAGACGTTTGGAAGATCGTTTTTTTGCGGCCATGGATTCATAAAATAAGAGGTTGAGACAAAAGCAGGACTTTTGTTTCAACCTCTTATGTAGGAAAGATAACGGTAAAGGTGATGGTGTCACCTTTGTAGCTGGCAAAAATACGCCCTTTAAAAAGCTTGACTACGCTTTCTGCCATGGACAGTCCAATTCCAAATCCCGATTTTTTCTTGTTGCTATGAGATTCTTCTTCTCGATAAAAACGCTCAAAGAACTTGCTGTAATCAGTACCCTGTCCTTCTTTGTAGGTATTGGAGACTTGCAGTCTGGCTCGTTTGCGGGTGCGCCCTACCTGACTGAGGCTGACGCTGACCTTACCGCCCGCATCACAGTACTTATTAGCATTATCAACTAAGATGGTTACCAATTCAAAAATTGATTTCTCTTCTGCCTTAATGTGAATATCAGGCGATATAGCCATGACAAATTCTTTACCATCTCTAACCACTGGTCCTTTAAAATCCTCGGCAGCATCTTCTGCGACTGCCGAAAAATCGACATCAGATAGGGTTATATCGGGCTGCTCTTCCAGCCTAGCCATAGCCACCATTGAATTAATGAGGTTGCCCAAGCGACTGACCTGATCCTTGGTGGAAAGTGACCACTCAGTCTCACCGGTCATGAGCTCCTGTAGTTCCGTATTGGCCTGAATAATAGCCAAGGGAGTCTTAAGTTCATGCCCCGCATTGGTAACAAAGCGTCTCTGCTTCTCCATATTTCTGACAAAGGGGCGAATAATCCGACCTGAAAAGAGGGAAAAGATAGTGAGAAAAAGGACAAAACTGACAAGAGACATAAGAGAAGTCAGATGAGTCAACCGTTTAGTGGAGGCGTAGAATTGGCTGCTATCTAAAACGACAATCAAGGTTTTCCCACCTTCTATCGGCGTTCGCTGATAAGAAAATTCAACATCATTGACTGTTAATGTGCCCTTATCTTTTTTAGAGTTCAATACAGTTTTAATAATACTAGCGACATCATCCGTTTTGACCGATTGAATATTATCAATCGAGGCGGATAACAATTTTCGATCTTTATCTAGAGTCAGGCTGAAATAACGGTACTGGTAGAGGGCATCAGGAGACGTAATTCCCAAGCGATCCGAGGTCTTATCATTATAAGTCAGCTCACCATCATTGTTAGCTAAAAGCTGCAAGACACTGTCAATCTGTTGACGGGCTGTCAAATAATAAGCCGAAGTGAGCACATTAGAAAAGATAAAGAGTGCCAAGGCGAGCGCTGCCGCAGCAATCAAAATAATTCGAAAGCGCAACCGTCTAAACATAAACATCACCTGCCTTCTGTTAATTCAAAACCGCCTTCTGGCTCACCAAGAATCTCCAAGTCGGCCTTGATGGCCTTGAGTTTCTGCCGCAGATAGGAGATATAGACATAGACATAATCCTCTGTCACTTGATCAGCATCATCCTTACCCCAGACCTGCTGAAAAATCTCCTGAATAGATAGGCGCTTGCCAACATTTAGCATGAGAAATTCCATCAATTTTGCTTCCTTACTGGCTAAGCGAACCGAATTAGCCGCCGTCAGCTCCTGCTCTGCAATATTGAGGGTGACAGATCCAACCTCCAGCACCTTAGCCGTATAGGTATCGAGACGGCGCTCCATTGAGCGTAAACGTGCCAGCAATTCCTTTAGAGAGATTGGTTTCGTCAGATATTCATCAGCCCCTGCGTCCAAGCCAGTTACTCGGTCATTGATTTCAGACATAGCTGTCAGCATGATGACGGGGGTACGATTGCCTGATTCCCGCATCTCCTTCAAGGCCTCTAGGCCTGTTTTTACCGGCATCATGATGTCCAAGACCATCACATCGTAAGCCTTCTCTCGTGCCAAATTGACAGCTATTTGACCATTTGCCGCATGATCAACCTGATAGCCTTGGTGCTCCAAAGCTGCTTGATATACGCGAGCAAGTTGCTCTTCGTCCTCTGCTAATAAAATATGCATAGGCATTTAGTCACCACTTTCTTGAATCAAATTACGGATAGTCTGCATGGTTAAATCACAAGAAGCTAATTCATCAGCACAGCGTTTCAGTTCTCGCGTGATCATCTCCGGATTTTTAATATCGTGCTTATACTTCATCTGATGCTCCAGGCTAGCCCAAGAATCTTGAGCAATAGTCCGCAGCTGGATTTCTGCAAAATAATGCCCCCTGCTATTTCCATCTACATCCGGAAAGTCTGTTTCGATATCTAATATCAAATGATAGGAGCGATAACCATTAGGCTTAGCATTAAAAATGTAGTCCTTCTCATTGTAGACACTAACTCCCGGTAGATTCTTGAGCACCTCCACCGTTTTGTAAATATCGTCAACAAAGCCGCAAACTACCCGAATACCAATACTGTCTCGGATAGCTCTGAGAGCAGATTGCGGTTGAAGCGGAAGCTTTTTTCGGCGACATTTTTCAACCATGCTGTCCTCATCCTTAACGCGAGCAAGCAGGTGTTCATAAAGCTTAAAGCCAGTTGCTGCCTTCTGCTTTTTATTCGCAAGCTCAATACTATCTGTTAGAAGCTTTAAAATCTGCGGTAGGTAGTCGGCATAGTCACCATAGATACTTGACATAAGAATTTCCCTTTAAATAATAATAGAATGCACTTATTATAGCACACTTGCAAGCATAATTTGCTATTGAAAAAACCGCTTCAGCGAAACGGTTTTAACCACTCGAACCCATAAACGTAAATGTCCCTTCTTAGGAGTTAGAGAACCAATCCAGTCTAAAAATAGTGTTATTGCTCCAAGGTCTAAAAAGTCAGGGATACACCAAGCCATGCTCTGTCTAATAAGCTGGTTATTCCACTCACTCCCACAGATTCGGGACTAAAGACTAAATTCACAGAAAAAACAACCTTCTTCTGCCTTTTAAGCTGCTGCTTGTCCTTCCTTTAAAATTTCTTCAATCAGGTAAAGAATAAGACTGACTAGTAAGCTGAGGGCCACCGTCAGCAGGATTCCCCAAGCCAATTCGGGCAGACTCCTTGTGCGTAGACCATCAAAAAGAACAGTGCCTAGTCCACCAGCATTTACAGTTGAGGCAATGGTCGCAATGGCTATAATAGAGGTCGCAGCAAGGCGGATACCGGCGATAATGGCTGGTAAGGCCAAGGGCAATCGAATTTTAACTAACACCTGAACAGGTGTCATCCCCATACCAACCGCTGCTTCTATCACACTGGCATCTACCTGAACCAGTCCTTCAAGAAAGGTTCTCACCATAGTATACTGGGCATAAACAACCAGAGTAATCACGGCTGTCGCGGTTCCTAACCCTGTCCAAGGAATAAGGAGGGCAAAGAGAGCAAAACTGGGCACGGCGTACAGCAGCGACAAAATATAGACAGAAGGCTGGCGCAGTCTAGGTACCAAAAGTAAAGTAACAGTAATGATACTAGACACCAGCAGAGCCAATAAAAGCGAGACACCTGCCAGCACAATATGCTCAATCGTTGCTGTGATTAGCTGATTCGACGCCGTTTGAAAATACTCAATCATTAGCAATACTCCATAAAGATTCTTGGGCACGCGCAGTCTCAACTAACTTGCGGACAAAGTCCCCCTGCGGCTCTCTGATAATCTGTTTAGGACTGGCAAACTGGCAAATTTTCCCCTGATCCATGATTAAAACACGGTTGCCTAATTTAAATGCCTCTGTAATATCGTGAGTGATAAAAATAAAGGTCTTATCTCCCAGTTGCTGATGGAGCTCTACAAGCTGTTCCTGCAAATCTGTACGCGTAATAGCATCAATGGCTCCAAAGGGCTCGTCAAATAGAATGACGTTAGGATTCGATGCCAGAGCCCGGGCAACACCGACTCGCTGTTGCTGTCCACCTGAAAGTTCATGAGGATAGCGCTTGCCATATTCAGCAGACGGTAGCTGGACCAGCTCTAAAAGGCGGTCTGTCTCCTCAGCTATTCGTTTCTTATCCCACTTGAGCAGTTTGGGAACCGTAGCAACATTATCAGTTACTGTCAGATGTGGAAAAAGGCCAATTTGCTGAACGACATATCCAATATGACGTCGGTGAGCAATGGGATCAAGCGACAGCAAATCCTTTCCTTCAAAAAACACCCGACCTTTACTTGGTTCAATCAAGCGATTTATCATCTTCAGCGTCGTAGTCTTGCCAGAACCCGAGCTTCCGAGGATTGTGATAAATTCCCCCTTTTCAATGGTAAAAGTAACATCATCGACAACAGTCTTGTCGTTATAAACCTTGCTGACATGATCAAATTGGATAATCTCTGCCATACTCTCCTCAATTCTTGTCTGTCAAAAATCCTTGCAAAAGGCCGAACGAAAACTCATTCAGTCCGCATGTTTTTGAATAAATTCTCAGTGCAGTAGGTGGCTGGCTTTCCTTTTGCCACAAGGTCAAAGCGGAAAGCTAAATGAATGCAATGAACGCTGTTCATCTTATCTCCAACCTCCAAAGGTCCCAGCGTTTCCAGTTACTAGTCACTACCTGACAATCAGGAAGTGATGGGACCTAAAAATTTTTGAGGCTCTCCTTGCTTCTTGTACTTTCTTACTTAATAGTTTCATAGTAGTCTCTGGCCACTTTTTTATAATCTTCCTTATCAACATCAACCTTAGCGTTGAGTTTTGTCACCGTTTTAGTGGTCAAAGATTTAGTAACCTGATTCAGGATTCCTTTTACCTCAGGATATTTCTTAAGCGTTTCATCACGGATAACAGGGGCTAAATTATAAGGCGGCCAAAAGGCTTTATCGTCCTTCAAAAGCGTATACTTATCTGTATCAACCAGTTGCCCTTCTGTCGTATAAGCTGGCGTGACATCCGCTTTATTATTGGCCAGAATCTCATACTTCAAGCTATTATCATAGGTTTTTGACGATTTCCAATTAAAGCTGCCATAAGTCTTTTCCAGCCCTGGCAAACCATCTTCACGCTGGTCAAATTCACCCTGACTAGCAAAACGGAGCTCCTGCGCATGTTTCTGTAAATCTGAAATCGTCTTAATGTTTAATTTTTTTGCGGTTTCCGTCCGGATTACCAAACCTTGACTGTCATTAGCTTGTGCATAGTCCAGCCAAGTCAATTTGAATTTTTTCTCATAGTTTGTTTTTACCGTTTTATAAACAGCTTTGGGATCTGTCTGCATATTTTCTCCTAGGACAGATAGGAGCCCTGTTCCTGTGTACTCGGGATAGACATCAATCTCATTATTTTTTAAAGAATTATGAATGAGAGAACTTCCAATATTGGCCTTGCGGTCAACCTTATAGCCATGGTCCTCTAAGGCTAAAGAATAAACTTCTGCCACGACAAGGTTTTCAGTGAAATCCTTAGAACCAAAACGAATCGTTCCCTTGCTACCTGCGCCATTTGACGTCTTTAAACCTGCAGCAAAGAATCCGCCAACAAGCAGCACCAAAAGTGCTAAGATAGTGCCTAATAATATTTTTTTATTTTTCATTTGACATTACTCCATTTAATTCCTAAATCCATAACCAGCATGCTGACAAAGGATAAAATCGCTACCGAACCACCGCCGATAATCAACAAGTCATACCTAAAGAGCTGAAGTCCGGAAAAAATAAGATTTCCTAAACCGCCAGCACCGATATAAGCAGCCAGTGTAGCGCTGGCAATAATTTCAACCAAGGAGAGCTTAATCCCATTGAGAATATAAGGCAGGGCTAGGGGAATGCTCACTTGAAGCATCAGCTGAGACTGGGTCATACCAAGACCAATCCCAGTCTCCAGCAAATCATCTGAAACCTGTTCAAAGCCAACAACCGTATTAACCAAGATTGGCGGCAGACCCAAAAAGATCAATGCTATCAGGGCTGGTACTGTCCCAACTCCAACCAAAGGAATGAGGATAAAAAGTACACCGAGACTAGGGATAACCCTCAAAGCTTGACTGGCCCCCGTTATCAGCTGCTTGAGATGAGGTCTTCGATAAGCATAATAACCTAGACTAAAGCCCAAAAGCAGCGAAATAAAGAGCGCTGATAAACTCAGACTGATATGCTGCCAGACATAACCCCAATAGGCAGCGCTATGGGCCGTAAAATATTGACTAATTTTCTCAACCATTAGTGCACCTGATGACTTTCTATCAAACTCTTAAATTTCTGCGAGAAGAGTCGAGTTGCCTCTAACAGTGTTTCTTGTTGCTGCTGACTGAGAGCTGACATCGCCTGCTTTTCATAATCATAAAAAGGAGCGACGATCGCTTGGAACTCACGCTGACCATCTGCTGTCAGCATGACTAGCTTTTTGCGCTTATCAACTAGACTAAGTTCTAAGCGGAGCCAGCCTTTTTGGCGATAGGTCTTAACGATAGCTTGAATAACCTGCTTGGTTGAAAAAGTTCGTTTGGCTAAACTCTCCTGCGTCATCCCCATGGGACGATTGTAAATCCACATCAAAACTAGAAAAGACTTGCTGGTCATGCCGTGTTGGCGAGCATAACTTTCAATGAGCGAAAACTGTTCATCCCGCAACATAGCATATTGCTGAGCCTTGGTTAGCATCATACCTTATCCTCCTCACCTCAAGCACTTAAAAAGTAAAAATATTTTACCATTACAGTTTACCATACTGCTACTGAGAGTCAACTAATAAGCATACCCTCTTAGTCAAAAATTCAGAGGTTAGGTTATTACTCTAACAAGTAATTATTGCAAATCAATTATCCCTATATTGAGAACTGTTAAGAATTCAAGTAATTATCACTACAAGCTGCTCCTGCCAGCTTTTCTAGATGAGCCTACTGTCTTAATTTTAGATGAGATCGATTTCAAAAATCTATAGGCTGCCTTTAACCTAGTTTGATTTTAATTTTTTGTGAGTAGAATTAATGGATAAAAATAAAAAACACAAAGCCTTCTTTGCCTCGAAAGCTAAGGCAGAGAAGACTCTGTGTTTGTCTGAGTGTTTATTTTGTTCTGCTGCTCTTCAAATTCAAAGCTAATAGGAAACCGGCAATAGCAAGGCCTAATGTGAAATAAAAGCCGTAATGAATCCCATTTGTAAAGGCAGCTGCGTGATTGGAACCATGGTAATGAGCTTGCCCTAATACCAAGAAACTCGTAGCTAATGCTGTAGCTATAGCGCCGATAATTTGCTGCATCGTATTCATAATTGTTGAGCCATCAGCCGATTCAGCCCCATGCAAACTGTTAAGAGCATGGGTCTGCGAAGGAGACATAGCTAAGGGGCAGCCAATCATTAAAACAATGTGGGCAGCAATGACATAAGTGACCGATGATGCTGGAGTAACAAAAATCAGCATAACAGCACCTATGATAGCGATGATAAATCCTAATCGAGCCGGCATCGGTGCCCCCAAATTATCATAAAGGCGACCTGATACGGCTGATACCAAGGCATTGACAAGGCCGCCAGGCAACATAATAATCCCTGTCATAGCAACAGGCAAGCCCATACCATTTTGAATAAATTGCGGAAAGAGATACATAGTTGATAAGATAATAGCAAAGTCCAGCATAACCAGAACAGCCCCGATTCTAAAAGCTGGTTTGGTAAAAATTTTCAAATTAAGAATGGGATTTTTAAGGTGCAGCTGACGGTAAGTATAAAATGTCAAAACAAGGATTCCGATCGCTAAAGCTCCCAGAACAATCGGTGAACCCCAGCCTTGATTACTAGCAAAACTAACACCGACAACCAAGGCGCCAAACCCCACAATACTGGATAAAACAGACAGAAAGTCAACCTTAGGTTTCGTCAACTCTGCTACATTTTTTAGAAAAACTAGGGCAAAGATTAAGGCGACTGCCAAAATAAGGGCAAAAGACCAAAAAATATAGCGCCATGACAGTTTTGCCAGCAAAAGTCCTGTTAAAGTCGGACCAATAGCAGGGGCAAACATGATAACCAGCGCATTAACTCCCATGGCTGCCCCTAGCTTTTGCATAGGAAAAATCTTCATGGCTACAGTAAACATTAGGGGTAGAATGAGACCAGTTCCGATCCCTTGAATCATTCGACCTGCCAATACAAGGCTAAAATTGCTTCCCAAGGTTGAAATAACAGCACCGCAGATAAAAGCCAGAATAGCAAAGATAACTGTCTGCCGGGTCGTAAACCATTTCGAAATCAAGCTGGATAAGGGCAAAACGATACCAATAACCAGCATGTAACCCGTTACCAGCCACTGCAAGGATGACGCTCCTACATTTAAGGCGACTTCCAATTTAGGCAGGGCAATATTTAGTGATGTTTCAGAAAGCATCCCTACAAAAGCTCCGATTAACATACTTGTCATGGCTAACCAAGGATGATCAACATGAACTGAAGCTCGCGCGGTGTTTTCTTGCTTGTGTTCTTCCACAATTATTCTCCTCTCAGTAAACAACAGCTAATTCTGAAGCTAAATAAAAAGAGCCTTTCAAAACAAGAAGGAGACAAAACTTGCGAACAAGCAAGGCTTGTTTCAGCTCCTACTTCGAAAAAACTCATTTTTCTGCAATACAAATGCTGTTTTTTGTATGATTATAGATCCCCTAGTCAAAAAATCAAAATCAGGCTGGGCAACAAAGCATCCCAGTAACTATGGACAGCCTTCAGCAGGCGATCCACCTAGCCGCCGTACTAGTTGTCGAAGTCAGTAACCTGCCTTTGTAATTTCCAAAGAGTATCGACTCAGCGATCCATGGCTTATCTTATCAAATTAAAAATTTTTTTGTAAGTCTTTTCTCAAAAAAAGAAAAACAATTTCTGAAAATCAAAGGAAAGCGATCTATAAAAGAGCCCTCCTTCCGGAAGACCCTTCTTTTACAGTTTTAGGCTGAAGCGAACTGTGAATTGTAAAGGTCGGCATAAAAGCCACCTTGAGTCATTAGCTCATCATGATTACCCTGTTCGATAATATTACCCTCTTTCATTACCAGAATCAGATCGGCATTGCGAATAGTTGACAGGCGGTGGGCGATGACGAAGGATGTCCGTCCTTCCATCAGTTTGTCCATAGCCTTTTGAATCAACTCCTCTGTCCGAGTATCAACCGATGAGGTTGCTTCGTCTAAAATCAGGAGCGGTGAGTCCTTGAGCAAAGCCCGAGCGATAGTCATGAGCTGCTTCTGACCGACAGACAGGGTAATCGAATCATCCAAAACAGTATCGTAGCCCTGCGGCAGGGTCTTAATATAGTGATGGACACCGACTGCCTTGGTAGCAGCAATAACCTGGTCATCTGTTATATGATCTTGATTATAAATCAAGTTCTCTTTGACGGTTCCCTCAAAGAGCCAAGTATCTTGAAGCACCATTGAGAAGGCATTGTGAACTTCAGAGCGCTTCATATCATGGATATTAACACCGTCGATGGAAATGCGTCCTTTATTGATTTCATAAAAACGCATCAGCAAGTTCACAATAGTCGTTTTACCAGCACCAGTTGGACCGACAATAGCAATCTTTTGTCCAGATGCAGCACGGGCAGAAAAATCATGGATAATAGTTCTGTCCTCATTGTAACCAAAGAAGACATTCTCAAAAGCCACATCTCCTTTAACAGTTTGCAATTGGCGGCTTTTGCTTCCTTCTTCTTCCATTTCCTCTTCATCCAAGAATTCAAAAACACGCCCCATTGCAGCATTAGCCGACTGGAGTTGGGTAATCCCCTGCGCAATCTGAGAAATAGGCTGAGTAAAGATGCGAACATAGGTCATAAAGGCCACGATCGTCCCCATGGTAATGTCACCATTGATTGCCATTCGCGCCCCAACAATACAGACCATAACATATCCAAAGTTCCCGACAAACTGCATCATGGGCATCATGATGCCTGAGAAAAATTGAGATTTCCACATACTAGAAAAGAGCTTTTTATTGAGGACTTCAAACTGCTCCTTACTTTCCTGCCGAGCGTTATAACTGGTGACAACATTGTGTCCGGAATAGATCTCTTCCACATAGCCGCTGACGTCAGCAAGATTCTTTTGCTGACGTTTAAATAGGGGTTGACTTTTAGCTATGATAAGAGCTGTCACAGAAAAGCCCCCAAAAACCGATAAAATCGCTGTTGCTGCCATAGTACCATTGGTCCTGATCATCATAAAGATGGACCCCAGCAGTAAAATAACCGCCGATACCATGGAAACCAAGCTTTGGTTGAAGGACTGGGTCAGCAAGTCCACATCATTAGTCACTCGTGATAGGGTATCGCCTTGGGAGTGGCTGTCAAAATAACTCAAGGGAATTTTATTGATCTTATCAGCGATAGCATCGCGCAGACGCTGTGAAAATCGTTGGATAATAGTCGAAACGATAAAGCTGGCTGCGTAAGACACCAAAGCGCCGCCGGCATAAAGTAAGGCCAGCGTCAAGGCAATATGACCAATCTTATCCAGATCAATTTCGCCTGTCAGCCCTTTAGTCATGGTATCTGTCATCTCCTTGAGGCGGTCAGGACCAATAACGGTAATTGTGCTGGATACAGCCGTAAAGATAACCGCTAATCCAAATACTGCCCGATACCCCTTCAGATAAGGAGTCATTTGGCTGAATAAAGATTTAGATTTCTTTTTATTTTCCATTTTCTAACTCCTCCTTAGATAATTGTGAATAGGCAATTTCTTGATAAACAGGATTATTGGCTAAAAGCTCTTTATGGGTACCCTGCCCAACGACTCGCCCTTCATCCAGAACCAAGATCTGGTCAGCATCCATAATAGTCGAAATCCGTTGGGCAACAATCAATTTAGTCAAATCCCTAGTCTTATCATTAAGTTCTTGGCGCAGAATCCGATCGGTCTTATAGTCCAAAGCCGAGAAGGAATCATCGAAAATCAGGATTTCCGGTTTACGGGCCAAGGCACGGGCAATAGCCAGACGTTGCTTCTGACCGCCAGAGAAATTGGTTCCGCCTTGGGCAACTTCTGTATCCAGTCCCTTTTCCTTACTTTCAACGAAATCCTTGGCTTGAGCTAGTTTCAAGGCTTCCCAGATATCATCGTCTGACAGCTGACCTTGGGCACTTTCACCCATGGCAATATTAGAACGAATAGTTCCGCTAAAGAGGACGGCTGTCTGTGGAATATAGCCCACCTTGTTATTAAGATCATCATGGCTATAGTCATCAACCTTGACCCCATCCACTTTAATCCAGCCTTCAGTCGCATCATAGAAGCGCGGAATTAGGTTAACCAGAGTTGATTTCCCCGAACCAGTAGAACCGATAAAGGCAACAGTCTGTCCCTTTTCAGCTGTAAAGGAAACATGTTCAATAACAGCAGCAGAATTTTTACTGTAGCGGAATGAGACATCATGCACTTCCACTCGTCCCTTGCGGCCATCATCAGCCTTGGAATCTTTTTTGAAGATAACCGACGGCTTCAAGGCTAAAACTTCGTTGATCCGCTTAGCAGAAGCTAGAGCCCGCGGCAGAATAATAAAGATAGCCACCATCATCATAAAACCAATAACAACTTGCATAGCATAAGATGAAAAGACCACCATATCACTAAAGATGGAGACACGATCCTTGAGCGCGTGTGCAGCTGCTGCTACCATCTTCATTACTTGAGGGCTCGTTTTATCCACTGCCGGAATCTTGATATCATTAAGCAAGTTGGCACCGATCCAATAAATAGCCAGAGTCAAACCGCTGGAAACGGCAGTCATAACAGGATTCATCAAGGACATCAGACGAAAAACAAAGAGATTAAGCTTAGTCAGATTGGCATTTTCTTCTCGGAACTTCTCATCCTGATAACTTTCCGCATTATAGGCCCGAACCACACGCACACCCGTTAAGGATTCACGAATAGTAGCATTGAGATCATCGGTCAAACCCTGAACTTTGCGCTGCCGCGGAAAAGCGACAAACATCAGGACTGACAGCAGGATAAAGACAACCAAAACAGCTACACCGACAGCACCAGTCCACTCATCGCTTTTGCCCCAAATTTTAGTCAGGGCCCAGACAGCCATAATTGGTCCGCGGGTTACCACCTGCATCCCCATAGTAACCATAATTTGCAGCTGTGTCAGGTCATTGGTCGTCCGAGTCAGCAAACTTGGCACAGAAAATTTCTTAATCTCAGCCTGAGAGTAGTCCGTCACCTGGTTGAAGATATCCGAGCGCAGCTGTGTCGTAAAGCTGGCAGCCGTTCGTGCTGCCAAAAAACCGACTAGAACAGCCATCAAAAAACTCCCAAATGAGAACATGAGCATCTTAGAACCAGGCTTCATGATATCTGATGTCGTCGTCCCTTTATCCTGCAGTAAGGTAGTGATTTTAGACATGTATTCTGGTGTCTTTAAATCCATCCAAACTGCTAGACAAATGAAGACCGTACTTAAGACAATCATGCCCCACTCTTTGGCACTTAATCGTTTAAAAATTTTAAACATGTACGCCTCCTATTTTTCTAAATTAATTTTAAGCTGTTTAAAAACTTTATGGGTAACTTCCAAATCTTGTTCATCAATCCCTTTGAGAAGCTTGTTATGAATTTCCTGACGAAAGATAGCTAGTTCTTGGGCTTTTTCACTCCCCCAATCCGTCAAGACAATCTGCTTACAGCGCTTATCTCTCAAGGAAGGCTTAACCAGAATAAATCCATTCTTTTCCATGCGCTTGATGAGATTACTAGTGACAGACTTGGAAATATCCAGCTTCTCCTCAATATCCTTGATGAAAATTTCGTCATGACGATTTTCGTAAAGATAAGAAACAGTGAAGCCCTGAGGGCCAGCCAAGTGTTCGACCCCTCGTGCCTTGGCCAATTCCTGAATAGCAGCTTCCATAGTATTGATGAAGTTTCTGAAAGTATCAAAAGGATCTTTCATGAAAACACCTCACATTTCCTGAAAACATTTTAGTTCTCGTGAGAATCATTCTACTCGCCCTGTACTTTAAAGTCAAGCAATAAGTTCTCATGGAAACTTTTGGCTAATGCTTAAAAAGATAATTGTTCGTTTATATATAAACAATCGATAAAAAATATATTGAATAATTCGTTATTTAGTTGTAAACTTATGTAGAAAAAGTAAACTATTCGGAGGTATTTATGAAAAAACGTATATTACTAAAAAGTAGTATTTTAGCCATCGCAGCTAGCTTGAGCCTTCTAGCTGCTGAGGTTTCAGCCGATCAAGTAGATGTCCAAGTTCTCGGAGTCAATGACTTTCACGGTGCCTTGGATACGACGGGGACGGCTTCTATGCCAGATGGGCCTGTCAGGGATGCTGGCGGGGTCGCCCAGCTTGATGCTTATATGGATGATGCCCAGGCACAATTCCAAGCTGAGCATCCACAGGGTGACACGACTCGAGTACAAGCTGGTGATATGGTTGGAGCCAGTCCTGCCAATTCAGGTCTTCTGCAGGATGAACCAACTGTTAAAGCTTTTAACCAGATGGATGTCCAATTCGGAACCATTGGCAATCACGAATTTGATGAAGGTTTGGCTGAGTACAACCGAATCCTTCAGGGACAAGCACCTGAACCGGGTCAATTCGATCCAATTGTTGACCAATATTCAGCTGACGGTCAGCAAGAAGCCGCAAAACAGCAGATCCTAGTCGCTAACATCATTGACCAACAGACAAATCAAATTCCCTTTGGCTGGCAGCCCTATGCTATTAAGACCATTCCTATCAATGGTAAAGAAGTCAAGATGGGCTATATCGGTATTGTTACGACTGAAATTCCCAATCTCGTCTTGAGGAAAAATCTCGAAGGCTACACTTTCCTAGATGAGGCTGAAACCATTGCCAAATATGCCAAGGAATTAAATGACCAAGGCGTCCATGCTATTGGTGTTCTGGCTCACGTCGCTGCTGACAATGATGCGGGTGAACTCGAAGGTGATGCTGTGCCGATCCTTAATAAGCTCAACCAAATTTATCCAGACAATAGTGTCGATATTTTCTTTGCCGGTCACAGTCACAAGTACGCCAATGGGGTGGTTGGCAGAACACGTGTCGTTCAGGCCACTTCCCAAGGTAAGGCTTTTGAAGATGTCCGCGGCGTCTTAGATACCGATACAGGTGATTTTACTGATATCCCAAGCGCTCAAATTATCCCTGTAGCACCAGGTAAGGCCGGTAGTCCTGACCTTCAAGCTATTGTTGACGATGCCAGCAGGCGGGTAAAAGCTGTCACACAGGCTAAAATCGGTACTGCTACCCTTCCTCAAGCTATCACTCGGGAGACCAACCAAGATAAGGAAACAGCTGTTGGTGATTTGGTTACTCAAGGACAATTGGCCATTGCTCGCAAAACCTATCCTGATGTTGATTTCGCTTTAACGAATAATGGTGGTGTTCGTTCAGATTTGATTGTTAATCCTGACAAATCTATCACTTGGGGAGCTGCTCAGGCTGTTCAACCATTTGGTAATGTCTTACAGGTTGTTCAGCTGACAGGCCAACAAATTTATGACTCCCTTGACCAACAATATGACGAGCAACAACGCTATTTCTTACAAATGGCTGGACTTCACTATCTCTATACCGATAATCCTGCCGGGGGCAAGGAAACACCTTATAAAGTGGTCAAAGCTTATAAGGATGACGGCAGCGAAATCGATCCGAGTCAGGCCTACAAGGTGGTCATCAACGACTTCCTCTATGGCGGTGGGGATGGCTTCTCTGTGTTGCGCAATGCTCCCCTGATCGGTGCGATTGATCCTGATACCGAAACCTTTGTTCAATACATCAAAGATCAAGAGGCCGCCGGTAAAACGGTTGATATACCGGAGATGAACCACAAGACCTATGTCACCGTTCAAACGGCCCATACCTATCAAGACCGACCTGATGGTCGTCATCTGCTGACTATAGAGACCTATGTCAATCGTCAAGGTCAACCAGTCGGTCAAGCTCTTATCAGCGACCAACGGATTAAAGAAAGCCAGTCTGAAGCAAGAACCGAGCAAAAAACTCAAGTTCTACCAAGTGCTAGCTTTATCCTCACACCTCCCGCTGACAAGAC
This sequence comes from Streptococcus dentasini, assembly GCF_053206945.1. NCBI lineage: Bacteria > Bacillati > Bacillota > Bacilli > Lactobacillales > Streptococcaceae > Streptococcus > Streptococcus dentasini. The sequence goes on along the minus strand of NZ_JBRUHS010000001.1, from coordinate 128,072 downwards.
AGGAAATCAGTCAACCGCTGCTCAAGCGAAACAAGTTAATCGAACTGAGGCTAATTCCTTGCCGGAAACGGGAACCGAGGAGAAATCAGCGACTGCCCTTAGCCTAGTCGGTCTGATCATAACATTTACAGTCTTCTTTACGGGAAAGAAAAAGGAAGAAAACTAGCTCTAGCTTAAGAATTTTTCTATGAAATGAAAAAAGAATGACATCCCATTCCTCAAACGAAGGGAAAATGTCATGCTTTTTTGTGATAGGTAAAACTAGATTTTCAAGCGGATAAATTAGATTCTTCTTATAATACAAGAAAAAGCCTATTTCTATTATCATTTTCGAAATTTTATCGCTGGTCTGGGCTAAATCAAAATCCTGCATGCGATCTAAACACTCAGATCTTTCCTTTGGTAATAAGTTGTGCTGACGATCAAGCTAATTGCAATGACAGCTCCAGCAAGAGCTAAATAGGCCGGCTGTAATTTGACCTGACTGAAGACATCTGCTCCGCTCGCAAAATAGTAGGGTGTCAGGTATTTGAGAAATTCGATATCCGGCACAATACGGCTCATCATATCCATAACATAGAGCAGCAAAACCAACCCGAGTGAGAGACCAATTTGTTTTTTACGGCTGAAAGCAGAAACCAAGAAAGCCAGACTGGCAATTTCGATCTGCAGCAAAAAGGCTAAGGCATGATACCTGAGAAAGAGATCATAAGAAAAGTCCAAATCAATCTGCCAGATACCAAATGCTTCCAGTCCTATAACGATCAGATTAAATATCAGCAGCATAAGAATCAGACTGATAAACTTCCACATTAGGATATTCAGGCGTCTAAAAGGAAGGGTATAGAGAAATTCACTCGTATGCCCTTCTTCTTCCTTGGAGAGGCTGCTTGCTCCCATCATAGCCGCAAACATCCCTGCTCCAAGTCCGAACATCATAACAATTTCAGTTGCAAAATAGCCGTCTAAAGTAGCGATACTAACCTTATCCATCCCCAAAGCTTTGGTCATATCTCCCATATTAGCATAAAGAGCTGCTGTAGCTGCCAGCTGATCCTCCACACTTTTGTATAAGATAATGCAGCCCCAGCAAACCACTCCTACTGCCAAGGACCAAATGAGCAGACTTTTGACCGTCAGTTTTAATTCATGCTTTAATAAAATCATTTATCTGCCTCCTCATAATACTGCAAAAAGAGGTCTTCCAGCGGCGGTTCTTCAACTAGGAAATCATCTGTCTGCATGTCTGTTAGACGAGCCAGCAAGTCGCTGCTAGAACCTGTAAACGTAAAGGATTCTTGCTTATTATCCTTCCAAACCGTCACGCGCTTGGACTGACTGTGTGTCAGGTTTTCGATTGTATCAATTTTAAGGATCTTTCCATCTTTGATAATAGCTGCGCGGCTGCAGTAATTTTTGATGTCAGACAGGACATGGGAAGACAGAAAACACGTACTGCCCGCTGCACAGGCCTCTTTAACCAAGCTAAAGAAACGCTCCTGCATGAGCGGATCAAGGCCTGAGGTCGGCTCATCTAAGATAAGCAGTTCTGGCTGATGCTGCAGAGCACAGACAATCCCGACTTTTTTACGATTGCCCAGAGACAGATCCTCGATTTTCTTCTCCAGCGGCACCTCTAAAAGCCGGCAGAGCCTGTCCGCCTCTTGCGAACAGTCTTTTTTTCTGGATTTAGCCGCAAAAGCAATGACATCTTTGACTTTCATATTAGGGTAAAACATGGCTTCCGATGGCATGTAGCCGATATGTTTGAGATTTTCCGTCAACGAACCATAACGATTTCCAAAAAGTGTCATCTGACCGCTGCTTGCTTGGATCAATCCCAGCAGACAGCGAATAGTCGTTGACTTTCCAGCACCATTGGAACCTAAAAAACCGAAGATTTCTCCCTTTTTAACAGACAAGGTCACATCTTCTGCACCCATATGCCTACCATAGTATTTTTTCAGATATTGGATATCAATTACCGTTTCAGTCATGCTAGTTTTCCTTTCCTTGTTTGTAAGTATCCAAAAGCTGATTAAGGTTCTTGCTATCAATACGGCGCTTGATTTTATTGGCAATAAAAATAGTCAAGTATTCCAGCATCACATAGAGGACAAAGCAAGCAGCTGCTAGGAGATTGCCATCAAACCAGCTCAGCCATTGCCCGACAAGGCCATAAAGGCAGGAACAAACGATTAAGCCTAACAGTTCCCTCCCTGCTAACCTATCAGCTTCATCAAAGTTTTTAAACAGAAAAACCTGAATCTGAGTGATAACATAGGCTGCGATAACCATTTCGATTAAATAATAGATATTGGCTGTTGTTCTTCCCTGAAAAAGCTGATAAACAGCATAGAAAAAATAAACACAAAAGCAATAGATGGCTGTCTTATATTCATTGGCAATTTCCTGACTTAAGAAACGTTCCCACCATTTAGTCTTCATCTTTAATTCCCTCCTGCAAGACCTGTCTGAGTTTATTGGCGTATTTACGTGAGATAAGGACACGTTCACCATTGTCCAGAGTGGCTTCGATCCGGCCAAAAGACTGGCTTTTAAAGCTTTCAATGTGGTACATATTGAGCACCATAGCTTTAGCAGAGCGAAAGAAGCCGCAGTGAGCATAAGCGGCAGTCAAGTTTTTCAGACTCGGCGCAACCTGATAAACTGATTGAGCAGTATAAAGAAAGGTTTTGCCATCAATACTCTCAAAGTACAAAATATCGTCCAAAGCCAAATAGCGGTCTCCGCTGTCATTGCGCGCTAAAATCTTATCGCTGTCTTGATTAACCAGACGGCTGATAGCTTCTACCTTGGCACTGTATTTTCGATAGCGAATAACCACTTCTTCTTCACCATCAGAAATTTCTTCTAACTTCAATTTCACAGGATCGCCTCCTTAGCGACTATTATAACAAATCCCTCCTCTTGTGAAAGCCTTTTAGAGCTGAGATGCAAGAAAATGCTCTAACATGCAGCTAAAGAAAAAACGGCAATAGTTTCATTAGCCTTTTAACGTGAAATGAATCGCAGATCATAAACATTTATTTATCCCCCTGCATACCAAAAGTTAGAGGAAAATTCCGAACTTTTGAAAAGTTCGATTTTTCTCCCCTTTTTTCTTACTGAACACTTGATCTGAAAAAGACACTTCTGCATCATATATAGGTAAGCGGGACTTTAAAAACCTGATTTATCGGTGTGTCAGAGACTATTTCAGTTACTGCGACTTGTCAATATAAAATAAACAAAAAAGAGTTTGGAACAGCCTTTGTTCCAGACTCTTTCATTCTATTAACATTACCGATTCTTGTTTCTACGGCTCATCAGACTGAATCCAGCCAGCAGCAAGCCCAATCCCATAACTGTTATGGCGACTGTCCTCCGGCTGCCAGTAGCAGGTAACATTTGTCCGTTTTTAACCGTTTCTTCTTGAGAATTCTCAGAAGCATTTAAATTCTGAGCCGATCGAGAAGACGGATCAGATAGATCAGCTGCCGGCAGATTATTTACTAATGATTCGGTTGTATCTTCCATTTCTGATTTTTCATTGATTGGCTTATCAGATTCAGATGGTACAGGATTGTCTGTCTGGTTTTCGGAGTTAATACGAGCAACCAAGTTTTCAAAATCTGTTGGCAATCGGTCATACGGATTATTCTTTACGTCATCTGTAATCATTACCCAGCCAGCATTTCTAGCTCGGGATAGAGCAATAATATCATCATATTGCGAAGGGTCAACCGCATAAATCACATGATAGATGCGATTAGCATTGGCAGGATCAGCCTCAAACTGGGAAATCGGCTGGTAAAAATTATTGATATAAGTATCGGCACTGACTTCACTTGTCAGCCAGATATCAGCATAAGGAGCGATTTCGTCAGTGATAGACCGGCCAGCATTGGCCATGACAATCATGTCAGGATAATTTTGTTTAACATATTGATAGTATTCCGCCATCTTTGGAGCATCTGAAGCATTTCCACCATAAGATGCCTCGTCAAAGAAAATACCTGCAAGATTATCTTCTCCATAAAATTCCGCATAACGGTCTACATCGTTTAAGACATCCGTACTTGGGCGGTTAAAGAAACCGGTTGGAACATAGGCAACATTTTTAATTCCCCTGTTGATATTATTGGCAATGTGTTTCTGATAAGCCTCATCAATTTTGGGACCTGGACCGCCAGCAGGATTGACAATAACATAAGGAATCTGATCTCCGCCAACATTTTCAATCCTCGTCCAGAAATCATCTCCTCGCTGATAGGCCGGAATAATTACTGACTGAGAAGTAAGTTTTGTTGGCTCTGCCGTTTCAGTCTCTGAAGCAAGAGAAGATGGAACTGTTTGGACAGTTTGAGCATTATCTTGGACAGCCCCACTCTCTTCTTTATAAGCTTCCTCAGTTTCTGCAGGAACTGAGGTGCTATCTGCCTCTTCTACAGTTACTGTAGCCGATTCTGGAGCAGAGGCAACACTATCTGTCTGGTTAGTATTGACAGCATCAGTTTGAGTGCTTTCCGCCACCTTGGCAGCCTCAGACGGAACTGCCGTGCTGGCACTGCTTTCTAGTTCATCGGCCTGCGTCACCAGAGGGCATCCTATAAAATAAACTGGCAGTGTAGCTAATAAAGCTTTCCTAAGAATAAAACGTTTAGATTTCATAAATTCTCCTCCATTTCAAAATCATAATTCATCCCCATTCTATCATATTCCAATAATTTATTATAATTTCCTAATTTCATTATCAAAAATAACCTATACGGTTTCTTTATGCTAGACCGTATAGGCTATTAACTAAAACACTTCAGCATCTGAAAGAAACTGAAGTGTTTTATCTGTTTTATAATATTTATTGGAGTTTTATAGCAAAATAACTATCGGATTGCCTAGACAATACCTTGTGCTGACATGGACTCAGCAACTTTAAGGAAACCAGCGATATTGGCACCAACAACAAGGTTGCCCTCTTGATCAAATTCTTTAGCTGCCGCTGCTGAATTTTCATAGATACCCTTCATGATATCATAGAGTTTAGAGTCAACTTCTTCAAATGTCCATGATGTGCGTCCGCTATTTTGAGCCATTTCGAGCGCTGATACGGCTACACCACCGGCATTGGCAGCCTTGGCTGGACCAAATGAAACGCCATTTTTAAGGAAGACATCAATGGCACCCAGCGTTGATGGCATATTTGCCCCTTCAGAAACGGCGATAACTCCGTTTTTAACCAAGGTTTCAGCGTCAGTTTCGCTCAATTCATTTTGGGTAGCACATGGGAAGGCAAGGTCAGCATTAATAGACCAGATCGTGGTTTCTCCACCTGCTGGGGTGAAACTTGCATTTGGACGAGCATCTGCATAAGCTGTAATACGTGCACGATCCACTTCTTTTACTTGTTTGAGCAGGTCAACATCAATACCATCTGGATCATAAACATAACCAGATGAATCAGATACGGCTACAACCTTAGCACCGAGGCTCTGCAATTTTTCAGTTGCGTAGATAGCAACATTACCTGAACCAGACACAATAGCTGTCTTGTTGTTAAAGTTTTCACCACGCGCATTAAGCATTTGCTCTGCAAAGTAGACAGCACCGTAACCAGTTGCTTCCGTACGAGCCAGTGAGCCACCCCACTGTAGGCCTTTACCAGTCAGGACACCAGTATATTCATTGCGAAGGCGTTTGTATTGACCATAGAGGTAGCCAATCTCACGTCCCCCAACACCGATATCACCAGCGGGGACATCGGTGTCTGCGCCAATATGTTTGCTCAGCTCAGTCATAAAGCTTTGGCAGAAACGCATGATTTCATTGTCAGACTTGCCTTTAGGGTCAAAGTTAGAGCCACCTTTACCGCCTCCGATAGGCTGACCAGTTAGTGAGTTTTTAAAGATTTGTTCAAATCCGAGGAATTTGATGATGGATTGGTTTACCGATGGGTGGAAACGAAGTCCCCCTTTGTAAGGCCCGATAGCAGATGAGAACTGCACGCGGAAACCACGGTTTACCTGAACCTTTCCTTGGTCATCAACCCATGGGACACGGAAAGACACAATACGTTCTGGCTCAACCAAACGCTCTAAAAGATTTTCTTCGATATACTTAGGATATTTATCAAAAACAGGAACCAAAGATTGGAAAACTTCTTCCACTGCTTGTAGGAATTCTGGTTCATGACTATTTTGCTTCTTAACCTTATAAAAGACGCTGTTAACGTACTCTTGTCCACTTGTCATTACACTTACCTCCGATATGACGTTTTTGTAATTATAATTACGTCCTTTATTATATAAATATTCTGAATATTTTGTCAAGGATTTTTCGCATCTTTTTCTATTTTTTTCGTATTTCATGTGATATTTTATAACATAGCCCTCTTACTACTTTCTTTCTCCGATACCAGAGAATTAAATCTTCAAAAGGTTTTAGCAGAGTTTTAAATGCTTAAAAACGATCTCTCGTCCCCTCGTATAAATTTTGTAGGATATCAATCAGAACCTTGATACTAGTGATGCGATTATCCTCATGTGTCACTAAGACAAAGTCAAACTGCTCTGGACAGTCAAATGGTATCCAGGCAAACTGTCCTGAGTAGTCATTAAGAAAGCCTGGCGAGAGGCAGATGGCCTTACCGCTTGCGACTTGGATCAGTGTGAAATCATGTGTCGGACTGTTATAGTAATGGATAGGCACACTTGATAAGACGCGCTGCTGGACCTGGCGAAGTTTTGGCGATGATCCACCGTTTACCAGCAAAGTACGATGGGCCAAGTCATCAGCAGTAATGACTTCTTTCTGGGCAAGCGGATCCGAATTTTGACACAAGAGATAGATATGACTTGTAAAAAGTGGATGGATACCGACACCCGTCAACTTTTCAGCTTCCTCCCGCGGCAGCAAAATTATGTCCAGCTCTCTGCGCATAAAAGAGCTGATGAAATCATCGGGTGACTGAATTTCTGGCACAATCTGCACCGATGGTTGTTTTTCTTCAAAGATTTTGATAGCCTCAGGCAGATAATAGAGGGACGTTCGGGTTGAAAATCCAATTTTAATCGAATCCTTGTAACGCTCCCCCATATTTTGTGCCTGCTCAATGGCAAACTGCAGCTCCTGCGAAATGCGCTGCAACGACACAATCAGGTCCCCTCCTGCAGGCGTCAAGCGGATGCTTTTCCCGATACGGTCAAAAATCGCAAAGCCAACTTCTTCCTCAATAACTTTGATTTGGTAAGATAGGGATGGCTGAGAAATGTAGAGATTTTCAGCGGCACGGCTCAAATTCAGGGTCTTAGCCGTTTCAATCAGATAGGTTATTTGTTTGGTATTCATAATTAAGATACAAGGGCTTCAAGCACACACAGCTAAAACAAAAAGCTAATCGAGAACACTGACGTTCAAGAAATACTTATTTTTTAGCACAGCCCATGCTCAATTCCTTTCTTTTTCTTATAAAATAATTTTATAAATAATCGAAAATAAGTATTGGATAATTTGATTATAAGGTTTTATACTGAATTCATCAACCAAAAGGAGGTAATGCTTGTGACAGATGATGAAATCTTGAAAAATCTTTACCGCCAAATCAATCAAGCTATGATGACCAAGGATATTGACACGCTTGAAAAACTGCTGAAGCCAGATACCTTATTGATTCACATGACAAGTTATCATCAGCCGGTGAGCGAATGGCTGGACCAGATCGCTTCAGGGGAGATGGCCTACTACTCCTGGCAGGAGGATGCCATCAAGGAGGTGACTGTCGGGGAAAACAGCGCCAGTCTCATCGGGCAAAGCCGTGTCAAAGCGCGGGTTTGGGGCATAGGGCCTTCGATCTGGCGCTTGCAAACCAAAATGTATTTTGAAAAAGTAAATGGTCAGTGGAAAATTACCAAGCAAGTGGCTAGCACCTATTGAGAAAGGATTTTTTACTCTAGCACTCTTAAGTTACTAAGTATGATAATGACTGGAGTAGAAATTTACCGGCTAGCCGTGTAAAATTGATTAAAACTATAGGATAAGGAATAAGGAAGGAAAAAACATGAAAAAATCAAAGGATATTGTAGTCTTGTTAGGTGCAGGAGCCATCGGACTCGAAATTGTGCGCCGCATCGCAACCAGCAAAACACTTATTTTAGGAGATATCAATCAAACAAATCTTGAGAATGCCAAGGAAGATTTGGAGAATGCTGGCTTCATCGTTGAAACAGTCATTGTTGACGCAGGTGATCGTGCCTCTATCCAATCCTTTGCTGATAAGGCAAAACAACTAGGCGATATCAACTATTACGTCCATACAGCGGGACTTTCACCAAATCAAGCGACTTTTGCGGACGTCCTTCGGGTGGATCTGGTTGGTACAGCTATCGCTCTAGAAATTTTCGGAAAAATTATAGCACCCGGCGGTTCCGGTCTTGTCGTTTCAAGTATGGCTGGGCACATGTTTACGGACCTTGTGACAGTTGAACAACGTCAAGCCTTGATGACAACTCCAGCAGATGATTTAGGCAAATTGGATTTTATTCAAGAAGATATGCCTGGAGGTGCCTACGGTATCTCCAAGCAGGGCAATATTCTGAGGGTGCAGGCAGAAAGTCTAAATTGGGCAGAACGTGGGGCTCGACTCAATAGTATCAGTCCTGGTATCATCATTACACCTTTGGCTCGTCACGAACTGAAAGCAAATCCGACTGATTATCAATCTTTGATTGATAATTCGGCCACTAAACGTGTTGGAACAACAGCTGAAGTTGCAACTGCGAGTGCCTATTTACTTAGCGAGGAGGCTAGCTTCATTACAGGAACAGACCTTCTTATCGACGGCGGTGTCATCGCTGCCATGAAGAATGGCCGTATGGGATAGAAAGAGGATATTAAATGACAAAAGTAACAATCATCGGCGCGACAGGGTCACTCGGCCGTGCCACAACAAAAATCTTACTGAATGAGACTGAGGTGGAGCTGACCTTGTTTTCACGGTCAGCCAATCGATTGCCAGATAGCGCTCGTACAACAAAAATCGCAGCCAGTGTCTTTGATAAAGCTGCCTTGGAACAAGCTCTTATCGGTAGTGATCTTGTTTTCGTTGCTTTATCAGGCGATCTGCCAAGAATGGTAACAGCCATCGTCAATGCCATGCAGGCAACGCAGACCAAGCGCATTATTTTCATCTCATCCTATGGTATTTATGGTGAATTGCCTGGCCAAAATGGTCAAGTTGCAAGAATTCTAAAACCTTATCGACAGGCTGCTGATATTCTGGAAAACTCAGGCCTTGACATCACAATCTTACGACCAGGTTGGCTTGATAATTCAAGCGACCGCTCTTATGATTTAATTCCCAAAGGTGATATCATTTATGCCAACAATATTTCGCGGCTGGCTATCGCTGATTTTATAAAGGAAGTCGCACTGGAACCAAGCAAATTTGTCAATACAAACTTTGGTATTATACGCGATTAGCGTACATTACTTGCTTAGCAATAGCTTATGTTATTAGCTTGCTTTTGCTATATTTTGGAAAAAATAAAACTAGAAGCAGGCAATTCACTATGATAATTAGCACTTGTTACCAAACGCAGAGCACTTAGATAAGGGAACTCTGGCTGTATCTTGATTGAATTGAACATGTGCTGTGGACTTAGCTAAAAAGATAGCTTTTCCTATTTTAGCTGTATCCACGGACACCCTTTATATCTTGTTAATTGAACGCGCCTACACTCCTGTGAAAAAAGACTCACCTTCCTAGAATTTTATTAATTCTTTGTCAGGTTCCCTATTTTTCTTTGGAGTGCTTAACGGCTTTGTATCTTGTTAAAAAAGGAGAAAAACCATGGTACAAACATTTACACTTAACGACGGCAATACTATCCCCGCAGTTGGTTTCGGGGTCTTCCGCATCCCTGCGGACGGCTCGACTTATACGGCAGTCAAAGCAGCTCTCGCGGTGGGCTATCGCCACATCGACACCGCACAGGCTTATATGAATGAAAAAGAAGTTGGCCAGGCTATTGCGGACTCTGGCATCCCGCGCGAAGAGATCTTCGTGACGACTAAGCTCTGGCTGCAGGATTACGTCTATGATTTAGCCGTCAAAGGCTTAAATACTTCGTTAGAAAAGCTTAATTTAGACTACATCGATTTGGTCCTGCTTCATCAGCCTTACGGAGAGGTCTTAGGTGGCTGGCGTGCCTTGGAGGATTTTCAGGCTGCTGGCAAAATCAGATCTATCGGTGTCTCTAATATGACACCTAAACTATGGAAAGAGTATGTGCCACAGTTTAAAACTAGACCTGCTGTCAACCAAGTTGAAATGCACCCCTATGCCCAACAAAAAGAATTACGAGAACTTCTAGCTAAAGATAATGTCCTCATTGAGGCTTGGGGACCACTTGGTCAGGGGAATAAGGAGCTGCTGTCTGATCCAGTCATCAAAAAGCTGGCTGAAAAATACGGTAAAGATGTCGGACAAATTATCCTTCGCTTTGAGAACCAAGAAGGTATCCTTGTCTTGCCAAAATCAACTAAACCAGCTCGTATCAAATCGAATCTTGATATTTTCGAATTTGAATTGACAAGCCAAGAAATAGAAGAACTGCGCGCTCTTGATAAAAATCAACCTGCTCACAACCCAGACGCACCGGGCGTTGGTGATTGGTTGCTCAACAATTATGACATTCACGCTAATGAGTAACAACATAGAAACTTGCCGTGAATGCATTAGGCTGTGTACTCGAAGGCTTATGATTTTGACTTTCAAAGAGTATAAACTACTAGATCTTCTGAGAAAAGGACATAGCGATGGTCTCGAACTATTGTTATGTCCTTATTTTTTAAGAATGATAGGTTCTCTTTGCTTTTCTTTTATTGCTAAACTATAATAGAAATAATTATCGAAGTGAGGTATATTTATGAAATGGTTTCCTTTAATCGGAGGGGTGTTTTCAATCCTGTACGCTGGCTTTCTCTTTGCGAATCCACTAACCAGTGTGGCAACGATTGCCTGGATCATCGCCTTAGTTATCTTTGTGACTGGAATTGCTAGTTTTCTGGAATATTTGAACAATCCCCAATACCGCAGTATCTGGCAGCTCGTTCAAAGTCTGCTTTCTGTCGTCTTTGGCTTTCTACTTCTGAGCAGCTCTGTCTTTTCCTTGACTAAAGCCTTTATGACCATCATTGCTTACTGGGTCTTGCTATCTGGACTGCTGCGCCTAGTCACTGGCATCCAGCTGCGTCGATCTGGCTATCCGAGATACTCCATCAATCTCTCCTCGGCTGTTCTTACTATCCTATTTGGCCTTATTCTACTGGGCAGCCCCCTGTTTTCAGCCAGTATTATTGGCATTATGGTCGCTTTCTTCTTCTTTATGATTGGAATTGCCCTCCTCTCGCTCTACTTTAGAATTCGCTAACCTGTAAACGATTAAATAACAGCAAAGAGAGTGGGACAGAAGTCATGATTTCGAAGAAATTGACTTCGTCGTCCCACCTCCGCACAGTTGATTAGGATGGCCGCTATCACTTGTGTAGCAAGGGATAAGGACTTCCAATCAACCACTGCGTCAATCTGTTTGTTCAGTAAAATATTAGGAGGCTAGGATGTTTTTGAACAGCTCTTTTTAATTTCAACCACTAAAATATTTTCAAAAATTTAATCAATCCACCCTTTTAATATCTAAATCTAATCTGGCTAATCATAATAAGAAATATTAGCTTCATAACTACAAGGTATTCTCAGCTTTGTAAAATATAAAAATTCAAAAAAGATCGATAATGCGAAACTCATACTATAAATAGTCACTAATGAAATGGCCTGCAGCTCCTGTGCCAAAACTTCATAAGTCATAGAGTTTCTTTGCCTAGCAGAAAGGTGTATGACTTCTTGACCTTTATCTTTCAAAATCATCATGCACTTCTCTCCCCCTCCTTACATTCTTATCATAGCCATTTTCTTCTAGACATTTGCGAGTGATTTATTTGTTTGGCATCCAAAGCCGCAAAGCGAACTGACAATCGCATAATAAGCATAATAAATGGAAACTAGAAGTCTTATCAGCCACCAGCTTAACTGGTGGTCTTCTTGTTTTTCTCAAAGAGAAAAACTAGCTTCAAGCCATAATGAAAAATCCTGCATCATGGCCGATGCAGGATTGACAAATGATTAACGATTTAATTGTTTGGCTGTCTGTCAAACCGAGGAAAGTAGGCTGTATTATGGGATTTTCCTATTCTTATCCCCCTTTTGCTTTTCTAATTCCGTATATTTCCTGATAAAGTCTGCTTTAGCCTCCGTATAACTATCACGATCGTGTTCGAATTTTTTCCAGAGAGAAAGTTTCAACTCTTCATAAGCTTTAGCCGTTTCCGGATGTTTAATCAGATAATCTCTAAAATAGAGTTCATCACAATCTCCCAAAAGTCGCAGATGCAGATGAAAAACTCTTGGAGCAAAACCACTTGTTGTGTAACCCTTCTTAAGCGATATGCGAGTTTCAGTCTTGCTCATAAAAAGCCAACCGTTAGCCAGCATGATGGTCTTAATCTCTTGAAGACTTTGTCTGTTATCAGCTTCCAGTAAAATATCCACAATATTTTTAGCCCAAATCTTGGGAATAGCGGTGCTGCCAATATGATGAACGCTGACAGAAAATTTATCCGCCGCAAGTAAGTCCAAAATACTCTTTTTCTCCTCTTCATACCAATTTGTCCAGTCATCATTGTGGGCTACCAAAAAGATAGGAAAAAGCTGCCGAAGTTCTTCTGAGCTCATATCTTCTAATCCATTCATTGTTAACTCCTTTGTTTAAACTAGACTTTCCGTGCTTTTTTCATTCTCGATACGCTTCTCCCATAAATACTTTCATTCAAAAGGGCAAAAGAGGTTAGCCTGCAGTGAAGGAATTGATAGCACTGATTTAAGACTGGCTGAATTGACTCATATAAAGATCATGATAGAAGCCTTTATCAGCCAAGAGGCTATCATGAGTGCCCTGCTCAATAATTTGACCGTCCTTGAGAACCAGAATCTTATCTGCTTCTTGAATGGTTGATAAGCGATGGGCAATGACGAAGCTTGTCCGTCCCTCCATAAGTCGACTCATGGCTTTTTGAATCAAGAGTTCTAAACGGGTATCAACCGAGGAGGTCGCCTCATCCAAAATCAGAATCTTTGGATCGGCCAAAAGAGCTCTAGCGATGGTTAAGAGCTGCTTCTGCCCCAGAGAGACATTGCTGGATTCTTGGTTCATTTCCATATTGTAGCCACCCGGTAGAGTGCGAATAAAGTGATCGACATTAGCCGCCTTAGCTGCAGCGATAATTTCCTCATCTGTCGCATCTAACTTAGCAAAGCGTAAGTTTTCCTTGATGGTTCCTTCATAAAGCCAAGCATCTTGGAGCACCATACCGAACTGTTGACGATACTCCTGCCGAGATAGATGGCGAATATCGTGGCCATCTACTGTAATAGCGCCCTTGGTCACATCATAAAAGCGCATAAGCAGGTTGATTAAGGTTGTTTTGCCTGCCCCAGTCGGTCCGACGATAGCAATCATCTGACCAGGTTTGACATCCAGATTAAAGTCTTTTATCAGGGGTGTGCCAGCTTCATACTGGAATTCAACATGATTAAAAGAAACTTGACCGGTCAAATCACCAGCTAGCTGCTCGCTGACCTCTGCTACCTCATTTTCTTCATCTAAAACAGCAAAAATTCGCTCCAATGATGAACGGGCAGCCTGCAGCATACCCGCCAGCTGAGTCAAAGTTTGAATGGGTTGGCCAATCTGCCAAAGGTATTGGACAAAGGCCTGCAAGTTACCAATTGTCAGAGTTCCAGCAATCACCTTAAATCCACCCCAGATAGCAATAATCAAATAGGAAAAATCTGAGATGGCATTGAGAATGGGCATCATGATACCTGAAATAAAGCTAGCCTTGAAACCAACCTCCTGCAACTCGTTGAGGATACTGTCAAATTCTTTAGCAGAAGCCTCTTCTCGGCCGTAAAGTTTAATGACATTAAACCCTGTTAAATTTTCCTGAACAAAACCATTCATATCTCCCAGTACATCAGCTTGACGTTTAAAATAGGGTTGGGATTTATTCAGCAGGTATTTGGCAGATAGATAAGTAACAGGGATACTGATGATTACCACCACAGCCAACTGAAGATTGAGATAAAGCACCATAACAATGACCATAATTAAGGTCAATACGGCATTGACAACTTGCAAGAAAGATTGCTGCAGAGCATTAGAAACAGTTTCGACATCATTAGTGAAACGGCCTAGCATGTCCCCAAATTTATGCTGGTCGAAATAAGACACTGGGATCTTATTGATTTTATGACTAAGGTCATAGCGCAAGTCGTGGATAGAACGCTGTACTGTCCGCGTCATAAAATAGTTGGACCCGTAACTACCAATCTCCGATAATAAACCGCGGACAGCATAGATGATAAGTAAAACTACAAGGCGGCCAACATTAATAGGGCTCCCTGACACCAGACTCCCAGTCAATTCTGTCACCATCAAGCCCAAAACAAAAGGCTCTAAGACACTGGCAAGAGCAGCAACAATCTTTAGAAAGACCGCCAAATAGAGTGTTCCCCTATAATGCTTCAGATAGGACCAGAGCCGTACAAATACATTTTTACGCATCTTTTCCTCCTATGCTTCTTCTAGCTGATTGCTGCTGTTAAGTTGAGAATCAGCAATTTCACGGTAAATTTCATTAGAAACCATTAACTCATCGTGAGTTCCGCGGCCAACGATTTCGCCTTCATCCAACACAATAATTTGATCAGCATCCATAATAGTTCCAACCCGCTGGGCAACAATGAGAACAGTGGCATCTTGCGTAACCTCTTTGAGACGGCGACGCAATTCAGCATCCGTTCGGTAATCAAGAGCTGAGAAGGAATCATCAAAAATATAAATATCCGGCTTTTTCACGACCGCTCGAGCAATGGCTAAGCGTTGTTTCTGCCCACCGGACAGATTGCTGCCCCCTTCAGCTAGATGAGTATCGTAACCATCCTCACGACTGTCAATAAATTCTTTGGCTTGGGCAACTTTAGCAGCTTCTTCTAAGTCCTCAACTGTGGCATCCTGCTTACCGTATTTGAGATTTTCCTCAATGGAGCCTGTAAATAGCAGGGCTTTCTGCGGGACAAAACCGACTTTCTGGCGCAGGGCCTTGAGATTATAGTCTCTAACATCGACACCATCCACTAGGATCCTGCCCAAAGTTACATCGTAAAAACGCGGAATAAGACTGACCAATGAAGACTTACCAGAACCAGTCGATCCGATAAAAGCTGTTGTCTGACCCGGACCTGCTTTAAAGGAAATATTATGAAGAACTGGACTTTCTGTCTCGCCAGGATAGGCAAAGGTGACACTGTCAAATTCTAAGTAACCTCGGCTTTGGGTCTCAGTCACCCCATCTGGATTTTTAGAAATGGACAAATCCATAGCCATCACTTCTTGAATACGGTGGCTGGAAACCACCATACGCGGATACATAGTAAAAAGATTCGCGAAAATCAAGAAAGAAAAGAGGGCATGGAAACTGTACTCAATAAAAGCGACCAGATCTCCGATCTGTAAGTTTCCCTTATTCAGGGGCTCCAAGGCAAACCAGACAATGGCGACAATCATAGCTACAATAATCTGGATAAACAGAGGCTCTGTCAGTCCTGTTAAGGTAAAGAGCCGAGTCGAAATGCCCGCATAATCTTTATTTTTGCTATCAAAGCGCTCCTCCTGGAAGGATTCGCGGGCGAAAGCACGGATAACCCTGAGACCGGTCAGATTTTCCCGGACGTACTGATTTATCTTATCTAAAGTCTTTTGCTGTTTCTCCGAGAGCGGACCAGTCTTGGCAGCTACATAAGCAATAGTAGCAATCAAAAAAGGGATAAAAATTGCAACAACCCAAGCTAATGAAGGACTGGTCAGCAAAATCATAACAACCGAAAAGCTCATCATCAGGGGCGTAACAACGCCAATCCGTAAGCTTTGCTCAGAAAACTGCATGAGGACAAAGGCATCCGTTGTCATCCGTGTCACCAAAGAAGATACGCCAATTTTTTCATACTCTTCATGGGAATAATCCTGAAGCTTGGCATACATGTCCTTACGCAAATCCTTAACCATATTAGTGGACAACTTCCCGGTTGCATAGGCCAACGTCATTCGCCCAACAATTCCGGCAAGTACGACCAGAAGCATGATGGCAGCCCAAAAATAAAGTGCCTGCTTATCTTTAGGATTGATCGCTAAATCAATCATCCGCGCTAAAACCGTCGGTAAGCCTAAATTGACCACGACAAATAAAACA
Source organism: Streptococcus dentasini (assembly GCF_053206945.1). Classification (NCBI taxonomy): domain Bacteria; kingdom Bacillati; phylum Bacillota; class Bacilli; order Lactobacillales; family Streptococcaceae; genus Streptococcus; species Streptococcus dentasini. Next base: position 111,710 of record NZ_JBRUHS010000001.1, on the reverse strand, counting down.
GCACCAAACAAATCATAAACCAGCCACTTAGGATACTTTTTCAAATAAGACCAAATTAGGTTCATAGATTTCCTCTCTAAATTTTATAATTTAGTATTTAAATACTATTCAATAAATAATAAACAGCAACCTTGCTAATTTTGCTTATAATAGCATAAAATGAATCATCTCTTATACCTCTTTTGCCAGAGATTTTACCATCCAGATATCCATAGCAGTATGAGGGCTGTCTGCCTGCAAGGGAGAGGCCAACTGGCTATAACCAAGATGTTCGTATACTGCTACTGCCTGATCCAAAAGACTGGAAGTTTCCAAATAAATCCGTTCGTACCTTAGAGTGCGCGCTGCTGTTTCAATCCTCTCAACAAGTTGGCTGGCAAGTCCTCGTCCGCGATAATCAGCCGCTAGATAGAGCTTTTGCAGCTCAGCCGTTTGCTTAAACAAAGGACCGAAACCACCGCAGCCAACGATTTCACCATCGTTTTCTAAGACAAAATAAGCTGATGACTTCACCCTGTCGTAATAGCCAGCCAAATCATCTAACTGGGGATCATCATAGGCTGTTCCTGGCTTATCCAGACCACAGGTCTGAAGACTATCGCGGATAAGAGCCGCAACAGCAGCATTATCATCGGGTTCAATCGGTCGAATCCTCATGTTTCCATCTCACTTAGATACTCATAACGCTCATATTTTTCCAAGAGCTGTTCGTTTTTGCTGTCTAAATCACTTTGCAGCTTGCTCAGCCTAGTAAAGTCGCTGCCGCAGTCTTGCATTTCAGCTTCGATAGTTGAAATATCAGCTTCTATAGCAGCAATATCTTCTTCAATACTCGCCCATTCCTGCTTCTCTTGATAAGACATCCGTCTTTTATCTGTTTTGGGCTTGTGGACTTTGGAGCTTTCAGATTTTTGAATCGCTACTGCATTGGATTTTAAAAATTCCTGCTCATCCAGATAGTCCGTATAATTACCGAAGAATTCACGGACGCTACCGTCTTCAAAAGCCAGAATTTTATTAGCCACCTTATCTAGGAAATAGCGATCATGGCTAACGGTGATAACAGCGCCGCCAAAGTTCTGTAAAAATTCTTCCAAAACTGTCAGAGTGGCTATATCAAGATCATTGGTAGGTTCATCCAGTAAGAGGACATTAGGCTTTTCAAGCAAAATTCTAAGCAGATAAAGACGCTTCTTCTCACCACCAGATAGCTTGGCAATCTGGGTACCATGAGTAGAGCGCGGGAATAAAAATTGCTCTAACAAATCAGTCACACTGCTCGTACCAACAGATGTTTTCACCTCATCTGCGACTTCCTGCAAATAGGTAATCACTCGCTTGGACTCATCCATATCCTTAATGAGCTGAGAAAAATAACCAATACGCACTGTCTCACCAATATCCAAACGGCCACCAGTTGGTTCCAAGTCCCCACTGATTAGGTTGAGCAGGGTTGACTTTCCAACACCGTTATCCCCGATAATCCCAATACGATCCTTGTTCTGCACCAGCAGGTTGAAATCTTGCAAAATGGGCTTATCAGGATAGGAAAAGCTAACCTGATCAAAGTTCAGCACTTTTTTACCAATTCGGCTCGTTTCAAAATCGATAGCCAGATCTGCTTTTGCATTAGTATGGCTAAGATCACCTTTTAATTCCTTAAAGCGATTAATACGTGCCTGCTGTTTGGTCGCTCGAGCCTGTGGCTGAGTGCGCATCCAAGCCAGTTCTTGCTTATAAAGCTGCTTTTTCTTATGCAGGGCCGCTGCATCGCGCTCATCCTGTTCTGCTTTGAGGCGGACATAGTCCTGATAATTTCCTTGATATTCTATCAAACTCGCCTTGTCCAACTCAAAAATTCGTGTTGCGACATTGTCCAAGAAATAGCGGTCATGGGTAATGAAAAAGACTGTCTTTTTAGAATTCTTGAGGTAAAGGGTCAGCCAAGCAATTGTATCAATATCTAGGTGGTTGGTAGGTTCATCCAGTAAAAGTAAGTCAGCTTCACCCAAGAGGACCTGAGCCAACTGCACCCGCCGACGCATACCACCAGAGAGCTGACCAACCTGCTTGGTCCAGTCAGAAATCCCCAGCTGAGTCAGCACCGTTTTGACCTCACTTTCAACGCTCCAGGCATTGAGACTATCCATTTCAGCCATGACACGCTCTAGTTCAGCTTGATGGCCTGCTTGGTAATCCAGCATCAGTGCTTCATAGCGCCGAATTAGAACCATCTCACGCAAATTAGAAGACAAAACGGTATCTAAAACCGTTCGCTTATCATCAAAATCAGGTTCCTGCGTCAGATAAGCAATCTGATAATCCTTAGGCTTACGAAAAGGAGAGACATCCCCATCGAATCCCAGTCTATCTGCTATAACATCCAAAAGTGTAGTTTTTCCTGTTCCATTGACTCCGATGAGACCAACTCGGTCACCCTCATGAATCATAAAAGAAATTTTCCGAAAAACAGTCTTATCCCCAACCGTCTTGGTTAGATTTTCAGCGCTAAAATCACTCATTGCTCTCTCCCTATTACACTACTAAATTTTTCAATGACTTTTCAAAAGGCAGATAAAATAAGGATCTCTAACCCCTAAGCACAGGCAGTGAGATTTATCATATTTGAAAATCCCCTCAGAGTCCGCTCTTAACAAAATCCAAGATAGCCCTCCGTTCATTAGGAAGTCTGCCTTGAACGATGGCCTCTTCAATATTCCTCAAAATCTGCCCTAAGTCTGGTCCCGGCTTTAGTCCCAGTTCCTTTATCAGGTCACCGCCTTTGATAAGAATTTCATGTTTATCATGAATGGTTAGCGCTTCGTCCAGCTGCTCAACCAAGGGGAAATCAACTATTAGTCCTTGTGCTTGACGCAGACTTTCAGCCAGTAAGACCAACTCCTTGCCATAGTCATAAAGCGTCCGCTTGCTGTGGGTAGACTTTTGACGGTAACGGTAGATAGCCACGAGGTCAGCTACTGTCTTTTGAAAATGAGTCGCCGTCTTCCATTTTTTCAAAAAGGTAACGGCATCACTAATTTCCAGAACTAAGCAAAGAGCTGCCCAAGCTTGTTCGCTTGTCGCAAAAACAAAATTATCTTCGTACACCGCCAAAAACTGCTCCAAGGCCGGTCCTTTTCCCGCTAGATCTGGCAGATACTCGTAAGCTTGGCTGTCGATCAGAGCTTGCAGTCCCTTTTTCCAATGGGGAGCTGTTAACAATTTATCAAATTCAATGAAAATACGTTCAATCGAAATTTTTTCTAAGAGCGGAGCATAGCGTTCCATAGCAGCAAAAGTCTGCTCCTCAATAGAAAAGTTAAGACTGGCTGCAAAGCGCAAGCCGCGCATAACTCGCAAAGCATCTTCGCTGAAACGCTCCTGAGCCTTACCGACAGCGCGCAAGAGATGATTGTCCAGATCACTCAAACCATTAAATAAGTCAATAACGCGGGCATCTTCAGCCAAAGCAAAGGCGTTGACAGTGAAATCACGTCTTTTAAGATCTTCTTCTAAAGAGCGCACAAAAGAAACACTGGAAGGTCGGCGATAGTCCACATAGGCATCTTCCGTTCGAAAAGTGGTCACCTCATACTCACCACCGTTTTCCAAGACCAAAACTGTTCCATGCTCGATACCAATATCAACCGTTCGATCAAAAATTTCCTTGGTCTCTTGTGGATAAGAGCTAGTTGCGATATCGACATCATGAATGGGACGGCCAAGCAAAGCGTCACGGACTGAACCACCTACAAAATAAGCTTCAAATCCTGCTTGTTTTATTTTCTCTAGCACTGGCAAAGCCTCCTGAAATTCAGAAGGCAACTGTTTTAATCTCATAGCAACTGTTCCAAACCGTAAACAAGTTTATCTCGCTTAACAACTTCCTTGATACCGAGGTTAACACCGCTCATAAAGGAAACGCGGTCATAGGAATCATGGCGCAAGGTTAGTCCTTGGCCTTCAGCCCCAAAAATTACCTCTTGATGGGCTACCAAACCAGGTAAGCGCACCGAATGAATGCGGAAACCGTCAAAAGCTGCCCCGCGTGCGCCTTCAATACTCTCTTCTTCATCAGGAGCACCTTGTTGTTTAAAATCACGCGCCTCACGAATCAGCTCCGCCGTCTTAATTGCCGTACCGCTTGGGGCATCCTTTTTCTTATCGTGATGGAGTTCAATAATTTCCAAATCTGGGAAATACTTAGAAGCCTTGGCTGCAAATTCCATCAGCAAAATCGCTCCAATCGCAAAGTTAGGGGCAATTAAACCACCTAGACTCTTCTCAGCAGAAAGAGCTACCAATTCAGCAATTTGTTCTTCGGTAAAGCCTGTTGTTCCAACGACAGGCGCAAAGCCATTGTCCAAGGCAAAGCGAGTATTTTCATAGGCAACCTTAGGCATGGTGAAATCCACCCAAACTTGGGCATCGAAACCAACTAAATCCTTCTTGTCAGTAAAAACAGGGACACCATCGACTTCTTTCTCAGTCGCAAAAGGATCTAGGAGGGCTGCCAATTCCAGATCGGCATCGCCTTTAACCATGTCGACTGCAGTTGAACCCATCCGTCCTTTAAAACCTGCAACAATAACTTTAATACGCATCTTTCTTTCCTCCTCTTATAGTACCTCTGGCACCATGCCAATCCTGCCTTCAGTCTTATAACACTATATGCAAACAGTCTATCAGTCAGCTGCTTCTTATCGGTGTAAATCCAACAGCAACCGCTCCTTCACCCAGATGGGTCGAAATCACGCCACAAAAAGGCACAATATCAACAGGACCCTGATAACCACTGTCTACCAAAAGCTGGCGAAAATGCTCAGCCTTACTCTTGGCATTAGCCTCAATAATCCAAGTCTGGTAGTTTGCCTGCTGGGATTGATGATCGAGGATAGCTAGTAAACGTTTGAAGGCTTTTTTCTCTGTTCTGACCTTCTCAAAAACCTCAATACCTCCATCGTTGAAGTACATGATGGGCTTAATGCTCAGGAGATTACCCAAAAGGGCTGCACCGTTCGAGAGGCGGCCGCCCTTGACTAGATGATTGAGGTCATCAACTACGATATAAGCCTGCGTCCCATCAATCATGAACTGAACAGAAGCTAAAATATCTTCAAAACTCCGCCCTGATTCAGCCATACGCAGAGCCGAGATTACCATGTACCCCATAGGACTGCTGGTGATCTTGCTGTCTGGGAAGGCAATCGTCAGTTCCTTATGCTCATCAATCAAAAATTGGATATTCTGCCAGAATCCTGAGATACCGCTGGACAAAAAGAGTCCCAATACATGTGTATAGCCACCGATAGCTAGATTGGTCAGAATATCATCCAGCTCAGCGATACTGGGTTGACTGGTTGTAGGTAGACTGGCAGCCTGACGCATCTTAGGGTAAAACTCCTCAATAGTCAAATTTTTCCCTTCAACATAGGTCTCACCATTTATCATAATCGGAATATCTAAGATATACAAATCTGGGTGATCCAAAAATTCCGACGGCAAATAGACTGATGAGTCTGTGATAATTGCTAGTTTCATCTTAGAACTCTAGACTGATACCCGGACGGTCCAAAGCAATCTCTGATACTTCATAAGTCATGCGCTGCAAGACTTCCAAAAGAGGGGCTGCTAAATTTTGCACTTCTTCTTGTGAAAATTCCTTAGGCTCATTGACGAGGCGGTTTTTAAGATGAACCATCTGCGAAATAACACCAGCAATAACAAACTCACTGCGTACAATTTGGAACTGGAGAACCGACACCAAGTGTGTCTCATTCTTATCCTCATCCTTGCTGACCAACTGGAAGGTTACTTCTACATTAGTCTTAGGCTCCCCGTGCTGCTTCTCCCACTCCAAATTACGAGCGTCATAGTGGTACTGATTAACAAAAACTTGATCACGCGTTAATTCCATTTTTCTCTCCTAACTACTAAACAACTACTCAAAGAAAATTAAATCGGACAAGGCAAAGCCCGAGCTGCTCTGGAGGGCATTTTATACCCCTTAGAAATTGGAAATAAGAAAAGATTAGCTTTCTCAGCTAAAACCGAGCTAGAGCAAGCCCAAGTCCGTAAGATATTTTTATTTTCAACGAGTAGGAATTACTCAATACAGCTTATTATAGCATACTTCTGCCACTCTTCAAAGACCTTCACTAGAAATACAAAAGTAAGAGAGTGTCGCTTTTTTCTGCTAAAGGAGGAGGCAGACTTTTTGCATTAAAGTCCAGCAGGACTTACTAGAGCTAGCTTTATGATGCCTACAAATTATAAGACCGCTCCAAATTTTTTTCGGGGGGCATTTAACGATTTCAGGATGGACTGATAAGGCAGCCTTTCCTTTTGCTGATAAGGTATCGCCGTCAAAGCTAAAAAAACGGAGCCAACTCTCTTGCTGAATAGCTCTGCTATTTTTTCATCCAACTCTGAGCATTTGAACTTAGGAAAAACAGTAACTCTCTTATGCTTGAGGAACTTTTTCACATTCCCAACCATCAAAAATCTAAGCGAGATGCTTTATGGGTATAGGTTTCTGGGTTATTCCACTAGAATAACAGTGATATGCCCCTGTAAAAGCCCTTCCGCCATCCGATCCATATTGCGCGCGCCTAAGAATTGGTTTACGAGCACAAATTCGCCTCATACTGCGGTGCTATATAGGGCATCTCGAGCGTGCTGCTTATAAATATCTCCTAATATTTTCGTGGGTATCAGTTAAGTTTGACGGTGTTTTTTTAGGTTATGACAAAGTATAGCTTTCGGACTCCTTGCCTAAGACCAGAACCAGAACTTAAAATCTCAAGCTTTTGAATGTCTGCGACATCATTTTATCACCAGCAAGGAGAAGCCCTATTATATCTTAGACATGCAAAAGAAGTCCGAGAATCTCCGGACTTCTATATTACAAGCTACTGATCATTTAGATAAAGCGGTTTCTCTTCAAATATGCTTGCTAATCCAGCTTTGTTCCATTTGATGCAATAACCTGCTTATACCAATCAAAGGATTTCTTCTTAGAGCGTTTGAGGCTGCCGTTACCTTGGTTGTCGCGGTCGACATAGATGAAACCGTAGCGCTTCTTCATCTCACCGGTTCCAGCTGATACAAGGTCGATACAGCCCCAGGTGGTGTAACCAAGAAGTTCAACGCCATCTTCGTTGATCGCCTGATTCATCGTTTTGATGTGTTCACGCAGATAGTCGATACGGTAGTCGTCTGTGACATAGCCATTCTCATCAGGGGTATCAACAGCACCGAGACCATTTTCCACGATAAAGAGCGGTTTTTGATACCGATCCCAGATGGTATTGAGGGTAATGCGAAGGCCGAGCGGATCGATTTGCCAGCCCCATTCAGATGCTTCAAGGTAAGGATTTTTCAGCGAAGCAAAAATGTTGCCAGCTGTCTTATCGGTCAAGCTTGGATCAGCAGATGATACACGGCTTGAATAATATGAAAATGAAATAAAGTCAACTGTATGAGCCTTGAGAAGGTCGAGATCTTCCTGAGTCATCTCAATATTCAATCCCAGACGTTCGAACTTCTTCTTAGCATAATTTGGGTATTCTCCGCGCGCCTGCACATCAATAAAGAAATAATTTTCACGGTCATCCTGCATTGCCTGCCAGTAGTCTGCTGGATTTGGCGTGTTAGGGTAGTATTGACCTGCCGCCAGCATACAGCCAATCTTGATATCGGGATCCACTTCATGGGCAATTTTCGTCGCCAATGCCGAAGCTACTAGTTCGTGATGAGCTGATTGATATTTAACCTGATCCTCATTTTCGCCTTCTTCAAAGTAGAGGCCTGCCCCCATAAAAGGTGCGTGCAAAATCATGTTGATCTCATTGAAGGTCAGCCAGTATTTGACCAAGCCCTTGTAGCGATTAAAAAGGACACGGCAGAGACGTTCGTAAAATTCGATCATCTTGCGATTGCGCCAGCCGCCATAGTGCTCGATCAAATACATAGGGCAGTCAAAGTGGGTGATCGTCACCAAGGGTTCGATACCGTACTTGCGGCATTCTTTAAAGACATTTTCATAAAATTGAAGCCCTGCTTCATTGGGCACAAGCTCATCTCCCTTAGGGAAAATGCGGCTCCAGCCGATAGACATGCGAAAACTCTTGAAGCCCATCTCAGCAAAGAGAGCGATATCTTCCTTATAATGGTGATAAAAATCAATAGACTCCTTAGCAGGATAGAAATAACCATCCTCAAAGTCGAACATCTTCTTCTTACCAGCAATGATGGGGAAACGATCCTCGCCAATCGGTACTACATCAACGTTTGCTAGGCCGCGCCCGTCTTCATCATAGGCACCTTCACATTGGTTGGCAGCCGTTGCACCGCCCCACAAAAAACCATCTGGAAAAGGCTTTAGTTCTGTCATTGTCATCGCAAACTCCTTTATTTTATTAGATTCTAACTACTAATATTATAACACGACTAAAATCTAAAAACTTATCTTATAATAGGAAAAAATGATACTATCCAAAGATACTGGCCTATGTGCAAAGAAAATCAGAATCAGACGAGATGCAGCTAAGAATTTATTATTTCGATTTTCAAAATATTAACAGGCAAACGACTAAAAGATAAGGATAAGAAACTGGTGAAAACGCCCTTCTTCCTCCGCTCTCTTCTGGATAAAACAGTTCTAGTTTAAACACGCCTTAAATTAACGTATAAATAATTATGTAAACTTAAATATCAAAATAACACCTCGAGCTTTCTTAAAAGTTGAGGTGTTTCTGTTTATTTAGATACCTAGTAGCCCAATACTACTCCAAATGACTGAGGTTAAAGCGAACAAAAACGATAGCCAAAAGGGCACAGGTCAAGGCAGCTAGAATGACTAAGGCAAAACTGTGCTCCACAGTCAAGCAGCTCAGCAAACAACCAGCCAGCCAGATTCCAAGCGATTGACCAATCAAACTCAAGGTAATCTTGTGGCTCTCCTTATTGAATCGCTGAATACCAAATAGACTGATTAATAGTAAGATAATACCAAGATAAAGCAGGAAGATGGAAAAACCATTGTCAGCCTTTGCTTCGCCTAAAAAACCTAGGGAAACTGTCACAAAACTGAGTCCGAAGAAAATTGGATAATGCCAGTAAATCAAACTATTACTATTTTCCACCGGCTTGTTAACATCAATCATGTGGTCAATCTCGACGATATAGATCATAAAGAGATTAGCTACCACTGAAAAAATCAAGATAGAGTAGACTGACAAAGCCTCTGGTGTAAAATACTTAGCGATGCCAATAATCATCTCCCCAAATGTGATAATGACCAGCAAAGATAAGCGTTCTACCAAGTGGGGGAAGTTGACCAGACGTACCTCTGACCTAACTGCACTTCTGCTGGTTAAAAGACCCGGCAAAATCCAGCTAATCAAGATACTGGCAGCCGCCACCCACAGACCAATAGACATAGGTAGGAAGACAGATATCAAGAGACCTGTGGTTCTTAGTCCTAAAATGTAAAAGAACTGTTTAATAAAAAGCCTGTTCTCTTTCTCCTTAGCCCTCACATGCTCGATAAGGTACTGCAATAATAGCAAGAAAGAAATCCCAGCGTAGGGGCCATAAAAATACTGGAAGCTCTGATGGGTAAACTCTCCTGTCGATGCGGCCAAGGAAATCAGCAAGAGACACATCTGCGCAAACATAAAGAGAATGTTGGTCAAAGAATTCTTCCCAAATCGATTAGTAAAAACGGTCTGAACCATCCAGGAATTGATCATGATGATCATTCCAATGGAAAATGAGATAAAGTTCATCCAAGGAATCACACCGTGATGAACATGATGAATCAAGGACGTGCCCTGACTCATACCATAGACAAAAACCAAGTCGTAAAAGAGCTCGGTCAGCTCAACTTTTTTATGCTTCATTAGCGATGCCATAAATCCTCCAAATCCCTCTATTTACTTACAAGAAGGGGCATTCCCTTTTTAATTTTTAACTATCAAACTTTATCTCCTGAAACGTGCTGACATGGGACCAACAACAAAGAAAGCCGCCAGTACAACAGAATACATCATAGCTGGTGGATAAACCGTCAGGCTAACAGCCAGACCAATAAACTTGACGGTAATATCATAAATCGTGGCTCGATTGTGTCCGATGGCAAACTGTTTGGCTTGCGGACTGCTGCTGATATGGGCCAAGCTATTATACATCCAAACATTAGAAAAGCTGACCAGCAGAACAATCAGACCGTAAAAACCTTGGGCAACACTGCTCTCAAAATGAGTTGCAACAATGCTTGTCGCATACGGAAAGAAGGAGGCAAAAAAGAGGAGAAAAAGGGACTGCCAGACCTGCTTATTGCCAATCTTCCCCACATCATGCCAAGACTGATGCAGGTTGACCCACATAGCTCCCAACCAGAAAAAGAGACCGTATAAGCAAAAAAATTCATCCGTAAATCCCAGAAGGCAGACCAGCTGAGAATGCTTGGCTTCTCCAACTCTAAAACCAAGATTGTCATAATAATAGCAAGAATAGCGTCTGTAAAGGCGACTAAGCGTTCCTTAGACATAAACACACGTCCTTCCCTTATTTATCCACATTATATTTTATCACAAGATTGTTAAATGCAATAATCCTACTGCTTGCAAGACAGTTACAACCGTATCTGTTAGATAGGGTTCGCTTGCGCTTGAACCTGCTGGGTAAAAAATTTAAACAGCTAATTTCATGTAGCTGATGAACAACGTCGTTTAGTTTTTTTCTGACTTGGCCTTGTGTAAAAGGAAGACCGGTCAGTAGTGGCCCATTGGTGCTAGAATACCTAATGAATTGTGCAGGGGTAAGACTTCTTGGCGTCACCAACAAGTCTTATTCCCAACCATTGCGCCAAGGCCAAGGGTTTATCCAAAACAGAAATACTGGACGAATTTTTGCCAACCTCATAAAATCATGCAAAAGTGAAACTCAATCCCAAGGAGGAACTGAGTCTACCCATTATCATCTTAATCGAGAATTTCCAGTAGCTTCTGGTAAGTAGCTACCGTATAGGTCGGCTGAGCCTGACTAGTATTTTCCTTACCGTCTGGATTGTACCAAACCGTATCAATCCCAGCATTGTTGCCGCCTTGAATATCACTGAGAAGACCATCACCGATCATAAGGGCCTGTTTCTTATCAAAACTGTCAATCGCCTGAGCAATGCTGTCATAATATTCCTTCTGGGGTTTTTGATAACCCAGATTATCCGAGATAAACACCTGCTCAAAATAGCCTCTGATACCAGAGCGATCCAAACGACCGTTTTGGATAAAAGTCACCCCATTAGTCGCAGCAAAGAGACGATAGCCACGCGCCTCAAGGCTTTCCAAAAGTTCCTTAGCCCCCTCTAAAACCTGTCCCTGCTGGCTGAGGAAGTGCTGATAACGCTGGGCATAATAGCGGCCATCCACATCTTGATCAAAGTGGGCAAATAGTCGGGCAAAACGCGTATCGATCAACTCTTGCTTGCTGAGCTTGCCCAAGCTCAAATCATCCCAAAGCCCACGATTCATGGGGACATAATAGTCCATATAAGCTGCAATATCTGACACTTGCGCCTCAAGCAAAAGTTGGTGCAGCGCAAGGTTTTCCGCAGCATCAAAATCCAGCAGGGTATGATCGAGATCAAAAAGAAGGTATTTGTAGAGCATGATGATCCTCTCTATAGAGAAATAATGGTATTATAGCATAAATTGTGCCGCAAAGCCCAACTAACAATTGTTCCTAACAAATCAACTAGTAATTTTTTCTTGCGATACATTATCTAGGCAGACCGTCTCTGCCTTCTCTAAACATATTTTCACTACCTTCTCCCACTCTTTCATCGGCCTGCCTCCATTTCAGCATTCGAGTTTATTCTAACTATTTCTACTTCAGATCCCATGCGCTTCTTTAGCCATATATTTATAAAGAGCTGCGTAACGGGTGGTATAATTGGGTTTCCAAGGTTTGTCCCGACCAGCAAAGTGCAAAAAGACCGTATTTCCAATGACCCAGTCAATATCCCAATAGCCGCTGCTGCGTGCTTTGTACAAACGACTGTATCTGGCATCGTAATTGTAAATCTCATCAGGAACAGCTTGTACTCTGTCTGCATAGAGACCATTTAAGACATCCTGATCAGGCAAAATCAGCTTGGTCTGGTTCTTTTCGATATAGTCTAAAATATCCTGACGCTCTACAGTTTGACGAATCAGGGCAAGATTCATAAGGAGAACACCTGTATTGAAATAAGAGGACTCCATCTCATAATTCTGAAGGCGCAGCTGATTGATCATATCCATAATTTTACTGTCAGCATTATGACTGGCCGCGGCATAAAGATTTTGCCCTAGTTCTTGCTGGTAAAACTCTCTAAAATCATTGAGACAGAGAATATCCGCATCCAGATAGAGAATCTTGTTTATATCTTTCGGTAAAAACTCGTGCGCCAGAAGACGATAATAAATAGTATCAGGATAGCGATCGGTCGTCGGGGCATCCTTGAAAGGTTGATCCCCTACAATAATAGGATGGTAATGATAATCTAAGACTTGGCAAAAATCAGCTAGCTGGTCGTTCTTTCTTAGAAGTGCTTTTTGCAGAAGATAAACATGCACCTCAGCAGCAGATAGATTTTGCTTAATAGAATAGAGGGTTACTTTAAGCTGATCGACATAGGCATCATCAACAGTGAACAACAAATTGACTGGCTCCATAACTCAATTCCTTCTTTTTTAAATATTAGTGCCATTGTAACACGCTCAATCTCAAAAGAAAATACGAGTAAATGATAGCTACAAAAAAATTCTATCCAAACTCGGATAGAATTTTTACACAAAGTCTGTGCTATTTGGAAGGCCGTTAAGTCCTAATATTTCCCTATGAGTTACACCAAATCCGCAATCCCGCTCATGAGTTTATCCATGATAACAGAAACAGGTTCTATTTTATCAATCATTGAGATACCAAGTCCAAAGGAGGCGAAGCCCTTGGTCAGATCTCCAAAGAGCATCCCATCACGCATGCCATTGTAGCCCCGCTGCACTTCAAAAATCGCTTCTTCCGTCGCACCGTCCTTGCTCATCTCCAAGAGTTTATTAGGAATCTCTCCCGGTAATGAGCGGTAATAGGCAGGCACTGTACGGTAGAGCAAAAGATCAGAAGCGTCAGCTTTCAAAGCCATCTCCTTGATGTTTTGCGCTAAGATAGACTCCTCTGACATCACGAAGGCAGTACCAACGTAGAGTCCTTCTGCACCTAGAGCAAAAGCTGCCCGTGCTGTACGACTGTCAGCGATACCGCCTGCTGCCATGACTGGTACACGCCCTTTAGCCGCATCGACAATCATAGGGACAATTGAGAAGGTTCCGATAACCTTGCTTGGAACTGTCCCGCCTTCATCAAAACCAGTCGCCACAATGATATCGGCACCACCTTGAATAGCTTCCTCCGTATTTTTAACATCTGGCGTTTCTGCCCGAAAGACAACCTTGATGCCTTTTTCCTTGAATTTAGCCGTCCAGTAGGCAGAAAATTGACCGACCATGATAGCAACAGGTACTTTTTCTTCAACCATGAGATCAAGCATTGGACCGGTAAAAATATCAGTCAGTTCACTGCCCGGTGCTACATTAATCCCCAATGGTTTATCAGTAATCCCGCGTACAATATGAATTTCACGGCGCATATTTTCAATCGTTTCCTCTACGGTTGTTGCTGCGACCTTTTGACCAGCACTGATGCCAAGCACTCCGAGACCACCCGCCGCGCTGACTGCACCTGCATAGTGCCCATCAGTCAACCAAGCTAGGGGGCCTTGAATGATCGGCTTCTCAATTCCTAAAATTTCTGCCACACGATTTGTCATAAGCTGACCTCGATTCTTTATTTTCTACAGCCTAATAGTACATCTGTCATTTAATTCGGTCAAATGGCAGAAGAAGTCTTTTTGTCACTTAGGTGACAAAATGGATAAAACTGTCATCTAACCCTCTGTTCGCACACCATATTGATAAGGAAGGCCCAGATTTTCTCGGAGCGTTTTACCTTCATAGTCTGTGTGGAAGAGACCGCGTTCTTGCAGGATGGGAACAACCTCATCGACAAAGCGCTTAAGATCTGTTTCATAGACGTCAGGCATGACCCAGAACCCGTCGGCAGCGCCACTTTCAAACCATTCGGTTAAGTGATCAGCGATATCTTCAGCTGTTCCGACTGCTGCAGGGTGATAGTCAATGACTGAGTGGTAAACCACTTCTCGTAGAGTCCAGCCTTCACGCGCCACTCGGATGATGTTTTCAGTCCGTGGGTCACTGTAAGGCGTAATTTCAACGCCGTCTAGAATCTCAGGATCGATTGGCCTTTCAATATCAGCCATGGTAAATTGAACGCCCAAGGCATAGCCGACATGAGCCACTCTTTGATAAAAGGTTTCTTCATCAATAAATTTGGCATGACATTCAAGGGCATCTTTTTTACTGTCACCAATCAAAGGCATAACCCCTGCGATAAAGGCGATGCTATCTGATTTTCTGCCGTTTGCGACAGCGGCTTGACTGAGGGACTGGCGCATAGCCTTTCCTTGCTCGATGGTCCACACTTCGCCCACATAAACATCAGCTTCTTTACCGGCAAAGGCAATACTGTTGCTAGAGCCACCTGAGTGGAAAATCGGCGGCTGCCCCTGTTTTGATGGCGGAATTGGCAGTGTACCAGACGTTTCAACATATTTTCCTTTGATGGACACGGACTTCACCTTGTCATAATCCGCAAAAATTTGGTTGTCATGATCGAGTTTAAGGGCATCTTCTCCCCAGCTAGCCCATAAGGCTTGGACTACTTCTACAAATTCAGCTGCCTTGACATAACGATCAAAACTGGACGGCAAAGAAACACCATAAGCATTGGCACTGACCCCATTAGCACCAGTTACGGCATTCCAAGCCACACGGCCCTTACTAATAGCATCTAGGGTCTTGAATTGTCTTGCAACTTCATAAGGATTGTTCCAAGAAGTCGCTCTGGTAATCCCTAGACCAATATGTTTTGTCTGACTGGCAATGACTGTCGCAATCAAGAGAGGATCCATCCCCATGGTCTGCATGTCGGCAGGAGTAGCTGCCTTTGTCCCCGGGAAATCTCCAAAGAACATGAACTGGAATTTTCCTTTTTCAGCTAACTGGGCTGCCTTGACATCCACGGAAATATCAGGGTAGTCTTCCATGTGAACTTCTGGATCCAGCCAGGATTTAAAATTTAAGCCTGCTGCGCCAAACATGGCAAGACCAAGCTTCATTTGTTTCTTTTCTGTCATAATAATTACTCCTTTTTATTTATACGATGCTCATCATGTCTCATCCTAGGAAACATCCACCACTGCTCTATATTTTTTCATGCCAAAAGTTAATTTGGCAAGCACTGCTAGTAATTCGTCTAATCAGCTGGAACAGTTATAAGCCTCTACCATAACATTATCTTATTTGTTTACCCACTCAAAATCCCTTGAACAATTGACTTGGTATGCCTAAAATAGCTGTAATATAATTTACTATTTATCAGTTCCCTTTCTCTTTGCCAATATGTTATAGTATTTATAGTACACCTGTCATTTAATTAATGCAATAGACATTATCCCCGCATCTGTCACTTAAAGGACACATTAGAAAGGACTGTCATGGTAAAACGAGATTTACGCTTTGAAAAAACTGAAAAAAACCTGCAAGAGGCTTTCTTACACCTCCTACAAGCCAAGGATCTTACAAAAATTTCTGTCAAAGAAATCTGCCAGCTGGCTCAAATATCACGCAATGCTTTTTATCAACACTACGAGACAAAAGAGCATCTCTACGAGAGCCTCCTGCAGAAAATTCTCCTATCTATGGAAGAAGCTTGTCGACCAGTCGCTAAAGAGCTCAGCCATATCACACCAGCAGAAAACAGACTCTTTCTCAATAATATTCTGCATGCCGTGGATCAGAACCGCTTCATTATCCACCAGCTTTTAACCAGCCAACCCGCTAGCTTTTCGGCTGCCTTTCACCAGATGATCGTCACCACCAACTTAGAAGGCAGTCATGAACATGGCTTGACTATAGACCCTGCCTCTATCCACATCTTTTCAGGCGCTATTGTCTCCTTTGTCAACTATTGGCTTTTAGACACCAACTTAAGTCTAGAAAAAGCACAGGAAAAGCTTTTTGCCACTATTGGAAACTTAAGACTAACCTGATCTACAAAAAAGCTAAGCCCCCTACAGACCAACTCAGCTTTAGTCTCTTAAACATCCTAAAGAAAAAACATAGCTGACTGTATTGATCAAAAAAGTTGGACAAGAAATTATTGAAAGGATTTAGTTCTGTATTGGAGAAGACTAAATCAAAAAACCTTGATTGACGACTTTCAACCAAGGGATCTCACTATTTGACAAGAAATCTTGCTAAGAGTTTTTTGAGGTATTTGTCGACGATGAAGACACCGATCATGGCGATCAGGATGTTTGACACGGCGACAGAGAAGACACTGAGGGCGAAGGCCTTGGTGTCAAAGGGGATATTGGTCACATAAAAGATGACGCTAGATACGACAAGTCCTGCTGTCAGTCCGTATAGGATACTTTTGAGATAGGCTGATTTAAAGAGTTTATTGTAGACAAAGAGCGACAGGGTTTGGATGACAAAGCCGCCAAAGACATCAATCAAGCCAAAACCGGTAAAGAAGTTACTGACCATGACACCGATCACTAGACCATAAGATAGTCTCGGAAAGAAAAAGGGAACTGCCATCAAAAGTGTTGATAGACGAAACTGGAAGATGCCGCTTGAGATTGGGTTGATCAGGGTCAACACCAAGTAAATAGCTGCAATCATGGTATTTTGTGCGATAAGCTTAGTAGATTGTTTTGACATGACTTACTTTCTAATTGTGTTTATAGCGTTGCCATGATCTCAAGAGACCAATTGGCAGGACTACTATTGTAACAAGAAACCTAGCTGGGGTAAAGACTGTTTGTGAGAATCGCGGCGGTCAAGCCAACTATAGTCTTGACTCATACACATGAGATTTGCGTCACCTACCGTGAATCAATCCAGTTTTCACGATTTATTCCCCCTTCAGAAAGGCATTTAGTTTAGGGGCGAAGTTCTCTGCCATCTGAAAGAGTGAGCCGTGACCTGCATCTGGGTAGATGATGAGCTGGCTGTTACTAATCTTATCGTGCATGATGTAAGAATTTTCCGTAGGTACCATCATGTCCTTGTCACCATTGACAATCAAGGTCGGCTGACTGATAAAGCTCAGGTCGTCCTCTGCTGACTTGCCCCAAGCCTTGATGGCTTTTAGTTGACGTAAGAAAGATGGCACAGCCATGGCCTTATCGGCATAAGCTTTTTTGCGACTTGCTAAGCGAGCAAGAACCTTAGCGGCTTCTATTTTGCCCTTATCATCATGACCGTAAAAAATATAACGCTTGGGATCTACTCGGTGGAAACTAGCACGCGCCATGTAGTGAAAGGTCGTTGACGTTACCTTATCAATACCGACTCCGCCTCGGTGTCCTGTCCCAACTAGAACGAGGCGGTTGACTAAAGTTGGCGCAAGACGCACAACTTCTTGGGCTATCATGCCTCCCATAGACAGTCCCAAAAGATTGATACTAGAGTAGCCCATGGTCTTGACGATAGCAATCACCTGCTCAGCCATGCCTGAAATGGTCGTGGCGACCTTCCCTCCGCTTGACCCAACACCGGGTAAATCAAGTAGAACAACATGCTGCCGCTTCGTTAAAAGATCGATCAGCTTGGGGTCCCAATTATCCATGGTTGCGGCTAAGTGAACCAGCATCACCAAGGGACGTTCAGATTTGCTTCTACCGATTTCACGGTAGGCGATTTTCATTCCTTTAACGGTTATATATTGATTTTTCGTTTCTAAATAGGCCATGAGTTTTACCCTTTCATGCTGAGAACTGTTTTTCCGCGTGAGCGACCATTAGCAACCTTGTCCAAGGCTTTATTGATATCTGAAAAGGCAAAGACCGTATCTACCGATGGCTTGATTTGATGCTCGGTGAAGATATCTGCCACTTCCTGCAACTGTTTGCCATTGCTTTCAACGAAGATAAAATCATAGTGAACCCCATATTTATCAGCCATTTTATCGAATTTACGACCAGCTTGGGCAAAGAGAACTTGTTTGTATTTGGGGAGGTTCATGCGTTTAGCAAAGCTGCCGTTTGGCATGGCCCGCAGAGACACCAAATGTCCGCCCTGCTTCATGATGGTCATCTGTTTCTCCGTTTCAGAACCACCTAGCGTATCTAAGACCAAGTCAGTATTTGACAAGAGCTCTGTATAATTCTGTGTCTTGTAATCCAAAAATTGATCCGCACCAAGTTCAAGAACACGATCACGACTATCAGCTCCGCCATTAGTGATAACGGTTAAGCCCTTGGCCTTGGCTAGGGGAATCGCCATGGCACCGACACCGCCAGTTCCGCCAGAGATAAAGAGAGTCTGCCCTGCTTTGGCCCCCATCAAATCAAGAGCCTGCATAATGGTCAGAGCAGTCAGTGGGACACCAGCGGCTTCTTCGTCAGTCAAATAGTCAGGCACTTTGGCAAGGGCTGCTACATCTACTGCCACGTATTCGGCAAAAGCACCGATACTGTCCAGCGGCAAACGCCCAAAGACACGCTCACCAAGGTTAAAATTGCTCACCTTACTGCCAACCTGCTCAATGATACCAACCACTTCATTACCAGCGATCAAAGGAGTCTTGTAGGGAACAATCATCTTGACCTCCCCACGGGTGATCATATTGTCCAGAGGATTGATACCAGCTGTCAGAACCTTAATCAGGACTTGGTCGTCTTGTGGCTCTGGTGTTGGGACATCGATGAGGTCGAGGTTGAGGTTGTTTTTGTTGTAGGCATTTAATTGTGCTGCTTTCATGATTTTCTTCTTTCTAATTTTTGAAAATGGCAGAATTAATCTGCTAATGATTGACGTAGTATTATTTTTTCCTGTTCTTGTTTTCAATACAGATACAAGGTGGTTTTAGTAATTAGCCAAGCGCGTCACTTGGCTAAACTGGCTTGTTTATAGAGGTTTGCAATGACATCTGCCAGACTTTGATCAGCTAGCTCCTGAGCTAGTTGATTCTCCGCCTGTTGGAAGACTGGGCTGATCGCCCCTTCGATATGCTTACCAACAGGGCACTTCAGATTAGCATGTTGGTGGACCTGAAAAAGCTTGACCTGAGCCACTTCTTGTGTCGCATAGTAGATATCAAGCAGACTGATGTCCGCCGGTTCCTTGGTCAACTCATAACCGACCTTACCCTGATGCGATGTGATGAGCTCTGCATTTTTCAACAGAGCAATGACCTTTCGGATATAGCTGGCATTGGTTCCGACACTGGTTGCTAAAGCCTGTGAAGAGAGATTTTCTTTACTCTCACTAATCATTGTTAAGATATGCAACGCAACTGAAAATTTTGTGTCCATAATACTCCTTTCAAATAAATAAGATACTAAGCCTTTAAGCACTCCAAAGAGAAATAGGAAACCAGACACGAAAAGTCACACCACTTAAAGCAAGATGAGTTTTTCACAGGAGTCTAGGCGGGTTCAATCCCAGAAGAACAGGAGCTGCTTTAGCAAAAAAGTTGTTCTTGTTTGTGATACAAGTATAACTTATGTAAAATAAAAGTCAAGCATATTGGATCGATTTGGCATAATTTTTATGATTCTAAATTCAAGTACAGTTAGCTACTGTCCTTGTCTTTCAAGAAACAATCCTCGCCTTTCCTGAATAGCAAAAGCTGATTGACTATCATCAAGCATAAAAAAACACTTCTGCTACAATCTAGTAAACTAGAATCAGAAGTGTTTTTTAGTTTCCGTCTTTGCTATGTTCAATCCTGCAAGGATTTCTTCTGATGGCCGTTGGCATCGAAGTTATCAGGCGAAAGCCACCGCTCAAAGCTCATTTTCTGAGCAGGCCATTCCTTATCAAGAATCGAGAACCAGTTAGTATCACGGCTGCGTCCCTTATAAACAGTGTGCTGACGAAATGTCCCCTCAAAGGTGAAACCCAAACGAAGGGCAGCTTGATGCGAACGCTGATTAAGGGCATCGCACTTCCATTCATAGCGGCGATACTGCAGCTCTTCAAAGACATAGGACATAGCCAGATACTGGGCTTCTGTCGCTGCAATAGAATGCTGTAAAGTCGGAGAATAAATGACCCATCCCATTTCAATGGTTCGGCTGGCAGGATTGATACGCATCAGAGAAAAGAGGCCGACGATTCTATCCCTTGCTTTATCCCGAATGGCAAAGAAATAGGCATCTGTCTTGTGCGATAAACTCACTAACCAATCAGACACTTCCTGACGCGTTTCAAAGGGACCGACAGGTAGATAGGTCCAATCTTGCACTTGTCTATTGGTAACAGCAAAGTCATAGATATCCTCCAAATGTTTCTCAACATCTAGATGCTCTAGGGTCACCGTCCTTCCAGTAAGCACCGCAACATCTGGACAGGCACCAGAGGTGAAGTCAGGGAGAGGTTCTCCAATTTTTTGCTGAAATTCATTATAGGGCATAGCAGTCCTCCTTATACTAAGATACAAAGCCGTTAAGCACTCCAAAGAAAAATAGGAAACCTGACGATGAATCACTAAAGATTCAAGGAAGGTGAGTCTTTTTTCGCAGGAGTGTAGGCGTGTTCAATTAACAAGATACTAAGGGCGTCCGTGGACACAGCTAAAATAGAAGATTCGACGCAGAGTCCAAAAGACTCTAGGAGAAGCTATCTTTTTAGCCAAGTCCACAGCCCGTGTTCAATTAACAAGATACAAAGAAGCGATTCGCTTAGCGAAAATCTCTGACCGAAAAATAGGCGACAGACGCCGTGTCCTTGAACACAAGGAAGTCGATCTTTTTTCCGAAGAGATTAGCTTTGTGTTCAATTATCAAGATACGGCAGAGGCTTGTTATCTAAGCGCTTCGCACTTGATAACAAACGAGTCTGGAACAAAAGTCCTTCCTCCTTTCATTATTTAAGATATAGCAGTTTGACGCAGTGGTTGATTGGAGGTCCTTATCCCTTGCTAGGCAAGTGATAGCGGCCATCCTAATCAACTGTGCGGAGGTGGGACAACAAAATCAAAATCGTGATTTTGCCATGATTTACTGATTTTTGTCCCACTCTCTACCTCTCCCACTAACTTCGTTTGGTTAGTAAAATCGACTAACCAAACGTCGTGTCGCTAAGCCTTTAAGCGACTCAAAGAAAATAGAAAATCGTCAGAAGAGTCCGATTTGCTCATCATTATAGCACCCGACCATTAAAAAAACAAGTGACCTCACTAGAAGCGCTGCACTTGTCTTTTATTAAGCAAACCAAACTTTTAAGGTAGGCAACACAGATGAGATTGGGGAGGAAATGACTTTTAAGTTCTTAGTCGGTGAGGTACCTTTTAGCCGTTATCAAGTGGTATTTTAGCCGTTTCCTACTATCACCACTATAATAAGTTCTACAAAGGAAAAGCAACCTGAACGAGAACCGCTTCTTTCTATTCCCCAAAATTTGTCGAATGGCTGGCTTTCCAGTCTTTAATAGAGTTCAGACGCCGCTTAATCCTACTCTCGTGCCCCTCATCTGTCGGCTTATAATAAATGTGATCATTGATGCTTTCAGGCCGAGTCGGCATGGTTGTTAATTTTTCATCGTAAAAATGCGCTAACTGGTAGCCCTTCCCATAGCCGAGCTCCTTCATGAGCTTGGTTGTTCCGTTTCGCAGATGAAGCGGAACTGGTTGGTCAATTGTCTGTTTAATATCCTTTTGAACCGCTTGTCTTGCCTTATAGACTGCATTGGACTTTGGCGCGAGAGACAGATAAATGACACATTGGGTGAGATGCACGTCACATTCTGGAAGGCCAATATAACGACAAGCCTGAAAGGTATTGATAGCAAGATTAAGAGCTCCATTATCCGCTAAACCAATATCTTCACTGGCAAATCGTATTAAGCGTCTGGCAATATAAATTGGATCTTCCCCTCCTTCGATCATCCGGCCCAGCCAGTAAATGGCCGAGTCGGCATCACTGTTACGCATGGATTTATGGAGGGCAGAAATAATATTGTAGTGCTCTTCGCCATCCTTGTCATAATAAGCGGTCTTATTGCCCAGCAGGGTATCTAAAATCTCGTCAGAGACTGTCACTTTGTTCCCTTCTAAGTCACTATTGAGAACAACCATCTCCAAGGTATTGAGCGCTGATCTGGCATCTCCATTGGCATAAATAGCCATCCGCCTGAGCGCTTCCTGAGAAACAGACACACTGATATTAGGAAAAGCCAAGGGAGAGGCCAACACTTTCTCAAGAAGCCCTAAGAGATCTTCTTGCCCTAGCTGATTGAGAACAAAAACCCGACAGCGAGACAAAAGCGCTGCATTAACCTCAAAAGAAGGATTTTCCGTTGTTGCTCCAATCAGGATAATACTTCCTCTTTCAACATAGGGCAGAAAAGCATCCTGTTGAGCCTTATTAAAACGATGAATCTCATCAATAAAAACGATGGTGCGCTCACCGAGCTGACGCAGTTCCTGCGCTTCAGCCATAATCTGTCGAATTTCTTTAATGCCATTCATGACTGCACTAAAGGTGATAAAGCGTGATTTGGTACTCTTAGCAATGATTTCTGCCAAGGTTGTCTTACCAACACCAGGCGGCCCCCAGAAGATCATTGACGCAATTTGATCGCTATCGATCATCTGGCGTAAAAATTTACCTTCTCCTACCAAGTGTGTCTGGCTGATAAAATCATCCAAGGTCTTTGGGCGCACGCGACTGGCTAAGGGGGCAGTCGCCTCCATATCTTGATCAAATAGAGAGGTTTGTGTCATTTTGGGCCTCCTCTAATAAAACAACATGTTTTCCAAGATTGTCGCGTTCATCCATTTGACGGTGAACATCTGGTAATTCCTCAAATATATGAACCTTGGCTGGTTTAGCAGGAACTTGGTAAGTCTCAATAAAGTCAAATAGCTCCTTGACTTCCGATTCTTCGACGACACCAGAATAGGCTGTCGAGAGATACTTGTGATGCTGGAGTTCCATGATTGGATCAAAGTCTTCCAAGAACCACTTGCCTCCTAGCTGACCTGCACTGCAGACAATTCCGTAGGCCTTTAAGTGAGTTAGACTATCCTTAATGGTAGCTGGCCCAATTAATTCCAAAATCTTATCGTACTGGTCAGTCGTTTGCAGCTGTCCATCTGCTTCTTGGATAGCACTTGTGAAGCCAAGGTCCATTAGACTAGACGATTTTTTTAGATTCCTTGTCGTTCCCGCAATATTAAGCTGAGGAAATTTGGCCCTGGCGAGTTGCATGAAAGCAATACCTAGCCCACTCGTCGCTCCTCTGACTAGGACCTTATCACCGTCTTTTAGCTGAAGATTCTTATAGGCCAAAAACGCCGTATAATACGTCTCTGGGATCGTTGCCAAGGTTGCCCAATCAAGATGCGTCTCAATCGGATAGATCTGATGATTGGGAACCAGAACATATTCTGCATAGCTGCCATCAAAGTCGCGTCCCATTTCTCCCATTAGAGAGACAACTGTCTGCCCAACTGGTAAGCGCCTATCATCGGTCGTTTGCTCTATCAGTCCGACTGCCTCGATCCCTAAAATTCTCGGAAAGGTGACACCGGGGGAATAACCCTGCCGTGTAAAGATTTCTGAGCGATTGACACCAAATCCTTTGACTTTAATCAGAGACCAGCCCTGTTTTAGTTCTGGCCTTGGGATTTCTTTTAATTCTAAAACTTCAGGTCCTCCAGGCCTACTCACAACAAATGCTTTCATAACTTCCTCCTTAGTGCCTGCTATACCTTTCTTCCTCAGATTCCAGATTACTGAGGATACGTTGGAGATAACCTTCAACAGCTACAATTTCCTTTTCTGTGAAACCTCGATAAAAGACATCACTCAATTTTTGACTGACAGATTGACCTACTTCTTGCTGACTTAGTCCCAGTGAAGTTGTTTCATAATAACGCTTGCGCTTGTCACTTGCAGAGGCAAGGCTTGCAATCAGGCCCTGCTCTTCTAAGCGCTTTAGCATCAAGGATAAGCTGCTGGCAGCCAGTCCTGTCACCTTCGCCAAATCCGTTGCTGTTTGGGGCTGCCGCTCCCAGAGAGCAGATAAAATCTTCCCTTGCTCTGCCTTATACAGCGCTCGCTGATCCATTGCGAGATAGCGATTAAACAGCCGCCCATTCAATAATCGTATCTTGAGTGTCAGATATCCCCCATCCTTACCTGGCATTTCCAATCTCCTTTACTTCTATCTAAAATAAGTTAGTCACTTAAAAGCAAACTATGAGGACTACATTTCTATCACAATTACTTTTATCTAAAACTTATTGCTATTTAAATCATAGTACACAAGAAGATCTTTGTCAAAGATTTACCCAATCAGCAGAACATTGAAAAGGAAACTTTTTCAGCTGTACTAATTTTTCAGAATTCATCAGAACTGCTTTTAATTATCTTATTGATGCTAATTTCAACTAAAAAAGGCAACTACTCTCACCCTATGCTAGACCAAACAAACTTTAAAACTTAATGGGAAATATCACATCACAGTTGAAATGCAATTTTTAGTGACTTAAGGTAAGTGGAGCAATTTGTCAGCAGTCTAAAATTAAACGGAATATATAGCAAATGCCATAAAAATAAGAACTGGAGCCAATTTGCTTCCAATCCTATTTTACTATTTATTAGTCTGGTAAATCTTACACCACCTAGTCTTTTAAAGACAAACTGAGGGTCACTTTCCCTTGCCCCAATATCTGCTGCAGCTCTTTGCCTGAGTAGCCGGAAATGCGGCCAAGTTTCGTATAAGACCAGCTGTTAGAACCGTAAAAAATCACCAGCTTATCCCCCTGATAGAGCATGACATCACCGCTTTCAGCTGTTTGATGGGTATCCTCCGTCGGCAGAGAAAAAGGCAAGTCTCCCACTTTTTCAAAACCGCCGTAATCGGATAGAGAAATTTCGATATCAGACTGTGATAATTTATCTACTAAGGTGCGGGTAGCTTGGTTATCCTCCAATTCCAGAGAAATTGTCTGATTATTGAGTTTCAGAGTAATGTGATCTGTCATTTTATTCCCTTTTTCTTCTTTTGCCGTACGAGATTGATGCTCCGCTGAATCGAGCACTGCTGCTTTTTGGGGCTGCTGACAGGCACACAAGCTAAGAGCCGCCCAGCAGATGAGGCCTAAACTGAAAAGACGCTTTATCATAGGTTTTCTTTGACAAAATTTTCGATATCATCAAAAGGAATCTTATCCTTTTGGTCATAGAGGTCAACATGGCTTGCCCCTTTGACGGTGATCATCTTCTTGTTATCACCTTTAAGTTTAGCAAAGGCATCTTTACCCATATAGTAAGAATGGGCAGCATCTCCATGAATAAGGAGGACGCTATTTCGGATTTCATCGCTATAGTAGAGAAAACGTGTGTTAGCAAAGCTGGTATTAGCTTGAACAGCCCAGCCATCGTTTGAGTTGACACTGCGGGCATGATAACCACGGGGTTGCTTGTAGTAGGCATAATAATCTTTGACAAACTGCGGTGCATCCTCTGGCAAGGGATCCACAACCCCACCGGCAAGGGCATAGCTGCCACTCTTATAATCAGCTGTCCGCTGCTTAACTAGGCTCAATCGTTGTTGGTAGCGAGCTTCTTCATTGTCACCTTCATCAAAATAACCATTCCCAGCCACTCGCGACATGTCATACATGGTAGAGACCACAGTCACTTTGATACGAGGATCGATGGCCGCCGCATTAAGAGCAATACCGCCAAAACCACAGATTCCAATAATTCCAATCTTTTCAGGGTCAACAAGGTCATTGGTACTCAAATAGTCGACTGCTGCTTGGAAATCCTCCGTATTGATATCCGGTGACTGCATAAAGCGCGGAAAACCACTGGATTCGCCAGTATAGGACGGATCAACAGCCATCGTTACAAAACCGCGCTCTGCCATTTCTTGAGCATAAAGTCCTGAAGACTGCTCTTTGACAGCCCCGAAAGGTCCAGCTACTGCCAGTCCCGGCAATTTACCATCAGCATTTTTGGGAACATATAAATCAGCAGCCAAGGTGATGCCAAAATGGTTTTGAAAGGTCACCTTTTGGTAATTCACGTGATTGCTCTTTGGAAAGACCTTATCCCATTCCTGTGTTAGGTTAAAACGTTGTTCAGTCATAATCATTCTCCTTAAGTTCTTTGTTGGTAACTATAGTATAAGTCAATAAGCATACCATTACAAATACTTATATTGCATTTATAGAATGCCTATTAAGCATATGTTGAATTTTCATGGTATACTAATTTAGAAAGGATTATGACTAACTATGGATATACGTGTTTTACAGTACTTCGTCACCATTGCTGAAGAAAAATCGATTTCCAAAGCCGCCCAGAAGCGTCATATTACCCAACCAACCTTATCACGTCAAATGAAGGATTTAGAGGAAGAACTTGGTACCCTGCTCCTCCATCGCGGGAGTCGTGAAGTAAGTCTGACTGAGGATGGTCACTACCTTTACAATCGGGCCTTGGAAATCCTATCACTAGTTGATAAAACTACCAACAATCTAGTCGATAAGGGTCCCATCTCAGGGCCGATCGTTATTGGTGCTGCTGAAGGGCGATCTATTAAAACGGTCATCGACCAAGCTAAGGCTTTCCAAGAGGAATTCCCCAATACTAGGTTAGATATGACCAGCGGCAACGCCGATGACATCATCGAAAAAATTAATGCCGGTATCCTAGATTTAGGGATCGTTACGCGCGATGTCAACCATGAACAATTCAAGAGCATGCCCTTGCCATCTCAGGAAGCTTGGGGTGTTCTCCTGCCAAAAGGTCATCTATTGGCAAGTCAAAAGAGTCTTCAGCTGAAGGACCTTGAGCCCTATCCTCTTATTATCACCAACCAGAAGGAAGCCAGACATTTATTTCTTGAAAAGGTTGGGAAAAAAGCAAAGTTAGCTGCTACATTTAATCTCGTTTATAACGCCAGCCTTATGGTCGAGTCTGGTATGGGGATTGCGATTGCTTGGCCAAATCTCATCAATACTGATAGTCCAACTAGTCCCCTCACCTTTATCCCATTGACTGATGATTTGCCAGATATTAACCTTCATCTTATCTGGAAGCGAAATGGCCAGCAGTCACGAGTTGTTCAAAGCTTTCTGAGCTTCCTCAAAGGAAATCTTTAGATAATTGGAAAAAGCTCGCTTATTCGAGAAATAAGTGAGCTTTTCCTATATATCCTAGATAGCGTCGCCATTCCAGATTGAATTCTTAACAATGACATAATCAACATGCAGCAAACTCTCCAGATCACGTCCACCGGCATAAGAGATAGCACTTTGAAGATCCTGCTCCATTTCAAGCAGAGTATCTTTAAGAGAACCTTTCGTTGGCAGAAGAATCTTTTTGCCTTCGACATTCTTGTGTTCACCCTTTTGGTACTCCGAAGCAGAGCCATAATACTCTTTGAAGGTTTCTCCATCTACTTCTACCAGCTTACCTGGGCTTTCGATATGGCCGGCAAATAGTGAGCCAATCATAACCATGGTGGCACCAAAGCGGATTGATTTAGCAATATCGCCATGGGTGCGGATACCGCCGTCCGCAATAATGGGTTTACGGGCGGCTTTGGCACACCAGCGAAGAGCAGCCAGCTGCCAGCCACCGGTACCAAAGCCCGTTTTGACCTTGGTAATGCAGACCTTGCCAGGGCCGATACCGACCTTGGTCGCATCTGCACCTGCATTTTCCAGTTCACGAACTGCTTCAGGTGTTCCTACATTACCAGCAATGACAAAGGTTTCTGGCAGCTCAGACTTGATATGCTTAATCATCTTAATGACACTATCCGCATGCCCGTGGGCAATGTCAATCGTGATATAATCTGGGGCATCCTCTTTTAAACTGCTGACAAAATCATACTCATAGTCCTTGACGCCAACTGAGATAGACGCTATCAGTCCTTGAGCGTGCATACGTGCGATGAAGGGCTTGCGTCCCTCTTCATCAAAACGATGCATGATATAGAAATAACCATCTTTTGCCAACATTTCAGCCACATCTTCATCAATAATCGTTTGCATATTGGCAGGTACTACAGGGAGTTTGAAGCGGTGCTTACCCAGAGTCACTGTCGTATCAGCTTCAGATCGACTTTTGATGATACACTTATTGGGAATCAGCTGAATGTCTTCATAGTCAAAAACAGGCAAATCATTGTACATAAAAATCCTCTTTCAGCCGCTAAACTGACAGAGGATTTTTGAGTATATCAAAAGGTCATCTTCAGCCTGCAGCATTAATATGATGACCTTCCTATAACCCTGACAGCCGTGTTGTAACTTTCAGAGCATCGCTAGGCAATTGCTTACCCTTCCACCATTATATTATAAAAATATACCTATTTTGTCTAAAAACTAATATTGTAATCAAATAATGTTCGTATTTTGCTTCATTACTAGATTAAACCGACAGAACCTCAATGATTTGACGAATTCCTGTAGGGAATCGCTATAGAAGTGATTAGCGAAAAAGCAGTACACGATAGCTTTTTAAATCCTGAACCATCACCTTTTCTGCCGACCTGAAATAGCTACATATTCGGTGCCTGACCATCGTGGGCAGCCCACTGGCATTCCGTCAGGCTGAAATCTGAGAAAACAGCCGTGAAAGAAGAGTCCTCTGGCGAGCAGGCGTAAATCCCGATATGGACAGTGCCCGTTCCCTCGTAGAAATGACAGATCCGCATCTGACGAAAAGTCTTGCCATCCTCAGAGCATTCGATCAGAAAATCGCTTTCCCTGCGACTGAGCCGATACCACATGCTTTTGATACTGGCCGGAATCTCAGTCGTCGCCCAGTCTGAATAGCCGCAGTTGGTCACCACACTGCCTAAATGCTGAAAATCATCATTCTCATATTCAATAGAGCCCTTGATCCAATTTTCACTGTTTTGGTAAAGTACAACCCCACATTGGTCAAAACGATGGTGGCTGTCCGCAAAGGTCGTCTTAAACGTAAAAGAAAAATACTGGTCGTCAACTGGCACCAAAAAAACAGGGGCATTATCATTAATAAAGTGATAATAGGTCTTTTGCCAGAGATCTGTATGCGGTACGGTGGTCACCTCCACGGCATCAGCGGTATAGCTAACATCTGCCGGCTGACCTGTCCAAGTAAAGTCTTTTAAATCAAGTGTTTTCATAAGTTCATCTCCAATCAACCACTGCAACAATTTGTTAACTCTAGAACAGTGCTAACAAGTCCAGACTTTTGTCCTAGCCTCTTCCTTGCTTAGTCTACCACAAAAATAATCTGACTTCCAAGAAAAGACGCACGGCTAACTTCTTAAAATATAGAAGAGTCCCTCTTGGTCTTTTGCACATAGGCCTCAATTCTCTGGGAGATGATTAAGCTTGTTACTAAGACCGGTGGAGTTAAATTATCCACTACTGCTTTAAGAGTTTATTTGATTTTGGTCTGAAGATTTAACTTTTATATCTTGACATCTAAGAAAGAAATTGCTAAGCTATAAATGTTCAACGTTGAATAAACAAAGGAGGTTATTGAGTGATTAAGCTTTTAGTTCTGGCTATCTTAAATGTAAAACCCATGTCTGGTTACGATATTAAATCACTATTAGAGATCAGCGATACACAGAGGTGGGCGGGGGTGTTACCTGGATCCATTTACAATGCCCTGCGGAAACTGGAAAGAGATGGCTACATTGAAATCGAAAGTATCGAAGCTAACGGAAACAGACAAAAGGCCATTTACAAAATAACGGAATCGGGGAGAAAACACCAAATAGAACTCGCCAAAGAATGTTTGACAGCTAACAAAATTCACTACCCTACTCAACTTTACACTGGCATCTCTTTTGTCGACCAGCTTCCTCTGCAAGAAGCAATGGACGATCTGCAACAAAATAAAGAGCAGCTTGAAAAGGAGTATGACATGTTAAGTAAGGGAATGGACAGTAAGAAAAAATCAATGGGCAATCATATTCCAGAACTGACGCAAATTATTTTTGAACATATGTTTGAGACAGTCAGGTCTCAGATCGAGCTAATTGATAAAACTCTGACTATCTTGAGCCGGCAAAAGGATGAGTCGTAGGCCGGCTTTCTTTTTACTAATATAGTCAAAGTTGATTATACAAAGGAGAGTAATATGAATCTAGTTGAATTTCACCATGTTTACAAGCAGTTTAAAGATCGCAAAATTATCCAAGATATGAATTTTACCATCAAAGAAAATGAGATCCTTGCCCTACTAGGAAAAAACGGAGCTGGGAAAACAACCACCATTCGGCTCTTGCTTGGGATCATTAAGCCGGACAAGGGGCAGATCAGCTCTGGAATGCCAGATTTTAATAAAAAGGTCGGCGCCCAACTGCAGACGACACCCTTCTTTGAAGCGTTGAATATTATCGATAACCTCAAATTATTTGCAACCTTTTATGCTGTTTCTTTGTCTGAAGATGAGATTGAGCAGTTATTAAAAGAACACAATCTCTATGAAGCAAGGAAAACCAAGGCTGCTAAATTGTCACTGGGACAGCAAAAAAGACTGGCGATTATCATTACAACGATTCACCAGCCAGACTTGGTGATTCTGGATGAACCCTCAGCCGGTCTTGACCCAAGCGGACAAAGAGAGGTTCAGCAAATGATTCAGCGCTTAAAACAAGATGGGAAGACTGTCCTTTTTGCTTCTCATGATATGACTGAAATCAAGAATACAGCCGATCGCGTAATGTGTCTTCATGAAGGAACCATTTTAGAAAGCGGGGCGCCCGATGAGCTAATTAAAAAATATCAAGTCACGAACCTAGAAGAACTATTCTACGAACTAACAGCTAACAAGGAGAACACCCATGTCTAACGTATTCACCATTTCACTAAAAAACAGTTTAAAGGATATCGTCCTCTTGTTCTGGTCAATTTGCCTGCCCTTGGCCTTTATTGTCGGACTTCATTATTTCAAGGTCGCACTAGGCGCAGACACTCTCTTTGGCATCATAACCTTTAGTATTTTTTGTCAGGCCTGTATCACACAGTCCTTCTCCATCTTTTCGCAAAGAAAGCGGGGCGTATTTGAATTGCTGTCTGTCACCCCCTTTTCTATCTGGAAGTATCTAAGCGGCATTGTTCTCAGTCAGGCATTGCTAGCCAGCCTTATTGCCTTGCTGCTCTTAACCATTGAGGTGAAATTGTTTTCACTAGCCATAACTTTTGGAGAAATATTAGCTTTCGTTCCCCTATTTTTGACAGAAGCTATTCTGTTTAGTTTATTTGGCTTTGCCTTGTCACAGTTTCCAAAAGACGAAGCGCATTTAAGTACCTTTTCCAATTTAATCATGTTTGCTTTGCTTTTACCCAGCAGTATCTTCTGGTCCTTGGATCATGCTCCCCGATTCGTTCAGGCAATCTCATGGATCAACCCCTTTGAATGGCTCCAAAAAGGCTACCGAGCTATTTTCAGTCATGAAATTTCAGCTTATATGCTCGCCTTTGGTCTACTGGTCACATCTGTTCTCTTAGCGTCATGGCTTGCACAGAAGACTTTCCAATTAAAAGAAAGGTAAGGGTAAGGGTCATGACCATGACTGATTAGCAAAAAAAATTAGAGGCGATAGACGGCAAGGGATGGGCGCATATAAGCAAATCAGTGGGATTTACGCCTATCACGAATTTACCTTCTGCATTGAGCTGGGGCAAATTGATCCCTACGCTCAGCCCTCAACCGTTGCTGAGAGCTGAGCGTACGAGTCTCAGTGGCTATTTGCTGACTGTCATTTTTTAAACCCAAAAAAGCGCCATTCACTCTTTTCAATGGCGCTTTTTTCGTTTTATAGTTTTTTAAAATACCTTGCAACCGGCCAAGGTTCAAAGCCAAAAGCTTCGTAAGTTTGGCGGGCGGGTAAGTGTCCCGGATCTCCGCCAGTTTCCACCATAACCATCTTCATGCCAGCTTGAGTGATTTTCTGACAAGCAGTTTCCAGCAGCCTTGTAGCAATGCCCCTACCTTGGTGTTTTGGTGAAACGGCCACAACATAGATTTCCCCCATCCTATCTTCTGGGTGTATGCGATAAGCAAGCCAGCCTGCTAGTTCGTCATCTGAAAAGGCCAGCAGGATCTGACTGCTTGCTTCATCCAAGACCTGCGACAAATCTGCTGTTTGACGGGATTCCCACCCTTGAGGATAAAAATTATCATAGACAAAAGCCGGTACAGCAGAGCGCATTTGGTAAAAGACCGTTGCCCAGCTTTCAATTGATAAAGATAAGATTGCGTCTTTGTAGCGATGTTGGTAAGGTTTGATGGTAATGGTCATCATATCATCCTCCTCTTTTTTGATGCAAATATGTGCTGGTATTCTATAAAACTTAAGCCGATGAGTTATGAAAAAATGAGACTTTGTCTTCAAACTCAAAAGGCTTACTGGCCTTTTCTATTCTTCCCCAAAAATTTCCTTGGCTAATCCGAAGGCCGACCAAGCTTTGGGCCAACCGACATAAAAAGCGATGTGGGTGATTATTTCTGAAATCTCTTCTTTAGTGACACCATTACTTTTAGCGGTATTCAGGTGATACTTAAGCTGTTCCCAATTACCGCCTGTGATAAGAGCTGAGACGGTCACGATAGAGCGGATTTTAGGAGATAACACCTCTTCACGCGACCAAACCTGACCGAAGAGAACATCATCATTAATTTCCGCAAATTTGGGGGCGAATTCACCCAAACGGTCACGGCCTGCTGTTTGTTTTTTTGCCATTTTAATTTTCCTCCTTGTTTGCTGCATCGTATTCTTCGTCTGTGACTGGTTCATAAAATTCACCAGGGCCAGCCGTAATAGCGATATGACTGAACCAAGAATCCTTGGTAGCACCATGCCAGTGCCGCACGCCCTTGTCAGTCACTACGACATCACCGACTGTTAAGTGACGCGCAGGTTTGCCGTCTTCCTGATACAGTCCTTCTCCGCCTGTCACTAGCAGGATTTGGTAGCCCTCCAAGTGGACATGCCAGTTGTTGCGGCAACCCGGCTCAAAGGTTACATTTCCAACATTAGTATAACCATCTGGTGCTTGAGCTAACATAGCTAGGTAAGACTGTCCTGTAAAACTAGCACCATAGGGGTTTTCTTCACCAAAGGCAAATAAGGGATTTGTTTTTACCTCTTCATGTTTAACCATGACTCACCACTTCTTTCTCTAAATGTATATTCTTTCGCTATTAGTATAGCTCTGCATGGAAAAATCTACAAATACCAATAACGACTAACTGCTATGCTTAAAAGGCATATCTGTTAAAACTTGATATTCCTACTCGATCAGAGACTTGGACACTAGCCTCTATTGACCAGCATATCGGCCGTCAGGGTTTGCAGGCTCTTATCTAAAACGAAAGCGGCACTGCGATCGATATAGTCTTTAAAATGAGGAGTCTCACGATGAATCTCATAGGCAGCCTCATCCTTATAGACCTCAAAGAAATACCAAGTATCTGGATTGTCGACATCAGTCCCCGCATACATGACAAGGACACCTGCTTCCTTGTCCATACTAACCTTCATCTCTGGCAGGACGATATCTGCAAAAGCCTTACTGTCACTGACAGTCACTGTAGCTAAGCGAACGGATAAGTTATTGTCACCAAAAATACGCAAGGGCTCATCTTTTTGGAGAAAAATCTCAGGCGTCAGTGTGACTACCTCACGACTGGTGATGGCCTTTTGCGCTAAACTGGCAAAGGCTTTAAAATGCGGTGAGTCTACATGTCTCTGATAAGCCTCATCACTGGCATAGCGCTCAAGGACAACCTGCTGACTCTTGTCACCGGGGACATGACTGCCATACATAGCCAAGGTCTCTGGCTCCAGCTCCATTGACTGGGTAAAGTTATTATAGCCGATTTGATTAAAGTCAGTCTCATAGGACAAATCAAGCCCCAATCTAAACAATCTAAAAATCTCTGTCATCTCAATCACCTAATCTGTATAATCTTTGCGCATTGCCTGTAAAAATCTGCCCCTTCTCCTCATCACTGAGCGCAAGAGTTTCAATCGCTTGAGTAATGACGTCCGTCGCACCAGCAGGCAAAATCCCTAGTGGCGCATCTGTACCAAAGAGGACATGGTCAACACCATAATAGTCCACACAGAGCTCAAGGGCCTTTGGATTGCCAAGAAGAGCGGTATCCACGTAAAACTTCTTAAAGTCAGCGGCCTGCTCTGCTGGCAGAATCCGCTCAATACGACCGGCAAAGTAAGGCACCATAGCGCCCCCGTGGTGGACCAAAATTGTCAAATTTGGGAGGGCCTGAAAATAACCAGTCTGCACAATCTCAAGCATAGCCTGAGTCAATTCGTACTCCCAGCTGAAAATAATATTGTTATCTGGTTTACGGACATCAAAAACAGGATGAAGCCAGATGGGCACATCGTGCTTAGCCGCAGCTTCAAAGACCGGTTTAAATTCCTCATCAGCCACAGACTTCCCTAGATGACGGGTAAAGAGCTGAATGCCTAGTATCTCAGGATGGACTGGGATAAATTCTTCCACCACGCGCACGGCCTCTGGGATATTATTCATAGCGACCATAGCAACACCGCCAGCAAAAATGTCCTGATTATCTTGTGCCGTTTTCAAGAGCTCTGTATTAGCCTGTTCCACAAGTTTAGCGGCCTCATTAGCTTCTAAGTAGTCTTCTGGATTGGCATTGACATAGCTGATAATCTGCTTGGTGTTCGCTGGCATGGTCGCACGGCGCTTGTCCATATCGCTCAAGACTGGATTTTGGATAAAGGGCATCTTCTGTGCCAACTCCTTATCAAATATGAGCATTTTTTCATAAAAGCCAGGTAAAAGTACATGAGCAAAGGCATCAATTTTCAAAGTCATCCAAGCGCTCCTTCCAGCTGCCATCTTCGTCGAAGATGATTCCGTATTCCTCATAATAGGTGTCTTTATTGAGAATTTCCCCAGACTCGTACAGTCCTATCTTATGGGTCAGACGATCAATCGAGCGTTGGAGATTCTTTTGCTTGGTCTCAAGGAGAGCTAACTGCTCACGAAGGAGTTCCTCACGCGCCTCGACAGTCTTATCCCCCTGCATGAGCAATTGGCAGTAATCAATTAACACCTCGATAGAAACACCTGAATGACGCAGACAAATGACCATCTCTAACCACTTGTTGAGATCATCTGTAAAATAGCGATTGCCATTCGCCTGACGGGGGATCTCAGGCAGGAGCCCAATGCGCTCGTAATAACGCAGGGTATTGGATTTAATATCATACATTTGAGACACCTGAGTAATGGTGTAAGTTCCTTCTTTTGGCATATTCGATCACCTTTCAATACAGATATGTAAGTTTGATTCTCTCTTCAGTATAAACAATTTTAAAGACCTTGACTATGATTCTTGTAAACGGCTAGCATAATCAGCTGCCTCTTGAGCCAGCTCCTCATCTGACAGATTGAGTACGCCAGATACAACAAAGGGTTCTTCAAAAACGAGACCTGTATGGTACTGTATGGTCTCTATGGGTTTGAGCAATTCCTGTGTGGTCACATGGAATCGGCCATCAGCTGTGTAATCATCCGCACCCGCACCTTGAGTGACAGCGAGAAGGACTTTCTTGCCTTGAAGGGCGTTACCAGATGAACCGTAAGCCCAGCCATATTCTAGTACCTGGTCCAGCCACTCCTTCATCAAGGATGGCATGGAATACCAGTACATTGGAAACTGCAAGACAATGCGGTCTGTAGCTGTAAGCGCAGCCTGTTCTTTTTTGACATCAACCTTACCGTCAGGATAAAGAGCATAGAGATTACGGACGCCAATCCCCGCACCTTGGGCAGCCTTAGCCAAGGCTTTATTAGCCCTAGAAGATGCTAAATTGGGATGGAATAGAAAAATGTTTGTTGTCATCTTAATCTCCTGTAATATCTTCTGCAACCAGATTAGCTTTAAATTCTGCTACATCATAAGTCGCAAGGTTTGGATAGTAGGCGTCTTTTGCAATCATAGCATCAAGTTCCTGACGGGAATCCGCTTTAGCAATGACAATCCCTGCCATACCGTGATCTTTCAGGGGACCTACGATTTTAAAGTGACCTGCTTCAAACTGAGACTTGAACCAAGCTCTGTGCTTAGCCAAAAGCTCTTCTGCTTGATCTTTAGGGACTTGATCTGATTTGATGGTAATAGTGATTAAAAACATAAGAACCTCCTTAAGCTTGACCTTCCCAGCCACCACGTGTATCGACACCTGATTGAGTCGCTAGATTTTCAAGATTAGCCATTTCTCCATTTGTAAGGTGCACATGACTAGCCTTAGCAGCATCGTCGACTTGCTCTACCTTTGTCACACCAAGGATTGGTGTTGTGCCGCGTCCAATAGCCCAGGCGGTCGCAATTTGAGCTGGACTGACCTTGTAATGGTCTGCTAAGCGTTTCAGCTCAGCCAGTAAATCACCCAAAGCTGGGAACAGTGGATTATAGGTTTTACCACGATTAGAGTCAGCAGGCATTGGATGTTGACTATTATACTTACCAGACAAAGCCCCTTGTTCCAAGACCATATAGGAGAAGAATTGGATATCATTTTCTTTACAGTAGTCAAGAAGACCATCATCAATAGAGTTGCGGTAAAGCAGGCTAAAGTGATTTTGCACAGCTGAGATTTGAACACCGGCAGGTTTCAAAATGTCTTGGACACGTTTGACTTGATCAAGACTGTGGTTAGACACGCCGAGACGTTTGACCCGCCCTGATTTGACCAAGTCAGCCAAGAATGGTGTCCAGCGTTCAACATCTGCTGAATTGTGAATCCAATAAATATCAATGTAATCAGTGCCGAGACGTTTGAGGCTGCCTTCCAGCATGTCCTCTACAGGATTTTCTTTGGTATCATCCTGCATACCAGGGGTAAACTTGTCTGATAGGATCACTCTTGAGCGATCGTATTGACCAGCAAGTTCACCCAAGATACGTTCAGATTCACCATTAGCATAGGCGAAAGCCGTATCAAAGGTGTTGAGCCCTCCATCCATAGCTGTTTTGAAAACATCCTTGAGGTCTGCGGTGTCAAGATTATTTCCAAAGACCACGTTTCCACCGGCAAATCCGCCCGTTCCCCAAGACCATGTTCCAAGTA
Organism: Streptococcus dentasini; assembly: GCF_053206945.1. Lineage (NCBI taxonomy): Bacteria > Bacillati > Bacillota > Bacilli > Lactobacillales > Streptococcaceae > Streptococcus > Streptococcus dentasini. The sequence goes on along the minus strand of NZ_JBRUHS010000001.1, from coordinate 74,409 downwards.
CGATTGGTGCTGTATTTTCTGTCATCTTAATGACCTCCTTTTTGTGATATAAAGCCTTTAAGCAAGGCAAAGCAAAACAGATAAACTGATGAAGACACTAACATATCTAGAAAGGCTTCATCTTTGTGCAAAGCGTTGCAGGCCTATTCAAATAAAATGATACAAGTCCTCAATGATGATTGTTCCAACTTCTATCATTTATAAGGATACTTTATCACTTATAGTTCACTGTAAGTCAAGCCTTTTTTCTTATTTTTTTGAAACAGATAAAAGGCACATGGACTTCATTAACCAAGATCAAAGATAAACACCACCTATTTCTGTAAACAAGTGGCGTTTATTATGCCTTAGTTGTTCATTTAGGATGCGCTTCTTCCTTATCCATCGATTCACATATTTCTTTACGACTTAGTGAAAGCTTCAGAAATAGGAAGCGTTCCCGGATGAATTTCAAGCACTTTTAAGCCCATTGCCGGAGAATCAACAAGAGTGGCTAAAACGGCACCGACATCAGCAATCGGAATGCTGGTATATCCCTCATCTCCTAGCGATATTCGACCGGTTCCCTTTTCCTCTAAAAGCTGCCCAGGTTGGACAATGGTATAGTTTAAGTCAGTCTGGTGAACCAAGTAATTATCAGCAAAATACTTGGCAATATAGTAATCTTTTAAACGGTCTCCCCATTTCTCTGGGGTCAGACTATAGAGCGCACTGAGCATGATGAAGCGCTTCAGGCCTACAGTTTCAGCTGCCTGCATAAGTTTAACCGCACCGTAAGCGTCGGTCTGCAAAAGATCCTTGCCCCGTGAACCTGCTGCGAAAATCACAGCATCACAGCCCTTGACTGGCTCTACCAGAGATTCAACAGGGTCATGCAAATCCATAGTTACGGGCGTTACGCCATCCATAAGGGCAATCCTACCAGACTGTCTGGCTCCTGCGATAACCTTATGCCCCTCTGCTACTAAAGCTTTCAGAGTTTCTGTAGCGACACGTCCAGTCGCTCCTGCTAGAAATACTTTCATTTTTTTCCTCCTTTTTAGTCATTCCAGCCGAACAATCCTTGTCCAGTATCCATCTGACGAATGGTTACCATATCATCATGAGACAATTCAAAATCAAAAATAGCAAAGTTTTGAGCCATACGATCTGCATTGGCCGATTTGGGAATAGCCACGATACCCTCTTGCATCAAGAAGCGCAAAATGACCTGAGCTGCGGTTTTTCCATAGGCTTGCCCGATCCTTGTCAGTGTGGGATCTGTAAAAATGCCCTGTTTTCCTTCGCCAAATGGTGCCCAAGATTCAAATTGAATCCCTACTTCCTGACAATAGTGACGTGTATCAACTTGCTGCTGGAGGATGTGCATTTCATTTTGCAAAACGGCTGGGGTCACGCCAGAATGCTGGCGGATTTCTTCGATCAGGTCTGGCTGAAAATTTGATAAACCAATAGAGCGAATTTTACCAATATGATAGGCTTCGGTTAAGGCGTCCCAAGTGCCTAGATAGTCCGATACCACCCAGTGAACCAGCATCAGATCAATATAATCCGTCTGCAAATTTTTTAAGGCTTTTTCAATCTGTTTTTTGGTTGCTCTATAACCAGACGTGCCTAATTTTGTTGTGATGAAAAATTCTTCTCTAGGAAGACCGGAAGCCTTGATGGCCTTACCCACCCCAGCTTCATTGCGGTAATACTGGGCCGTATCAATATGGCGATAACCTGTTTTGATAGCCTGAGAAACAACTCTTTCAGTATCGGCCGCCGGCACTTGGTAAACCCCAAAACCGAGCTGAGGCATCCTCTCTCCTGTGTTTAGTGTGACATATTGCATATTATCCTACCACTCCTTTAGTTTAATCGCTTTAGCCAACCCTTCATAGCCGCTGCACTATTCAAGACATCACCTGCAATATGATGTTTGGCAGCATATTGGTTAAAGATGGGCTGTGCCTTTGCATAGGCTGAACCACCTGATGTCGAGAAGCTGCCTAAGATCTTGTCGGAAAAATCCATTTGATCCATAACCGTTTGGACAACCCTTGGGGGAATTCCCCACCAGATTGGATGGCCGATTAAAATACGCTCATAGCGTGAAATATCTGGCAGATTTCCTGCAAAGTCAGGACGGCTGCGCTCATCGTATTGCTCAAGATTGCAGCGACTGGAATCATCATACCAATTCCTATCTTGGCTGGTGTAAGGGATTTTCGCCTTGATCTCATACAAATCTGCCCCTAGTTCACGCGCAATCACTTGTGCACGCTCTTTGGTTGTTCCTGTTTCAGAAAAATAAATAATAAGTGTTTTCATGATGAACCTCCTGTTAGAAAATAAATAGACACAGAAGACTAGCGGTGATCAAATCACCCTATCATTTGTCTCTCAACTTATTACGATCTTACTATATCACTTATAGTCAACTATAAGTCAATAGGTTTGTGGTATTTTTTTCTATATACAAGGCATACTAATCTTTTTAAGTTCCTCATAAAAAGAATTTGAGACAGGCCCAAATTCTTCCAATTTATTTTGTGTATTGATAAAAATGCATTGCGGCACCCGCTAATAACAAGCTTGAACAAGCTAAGTACAACTGCAGGGGGAGATTTCCTCTATTAAAGTAATTTTTGAAAAGCCTGATTGATTTTTTGATTCGCAAGAATTAATTGGTGAATCTCCTCTTGGCTAAGTGGAAGTATTCCATCTAAACAATCATGGAGGACCACTTCGACCTCTGGCTGAAGCTTTTTCCCCTTATCGGTCAATGCGATTGTAAGAAAACGCTGGTTTTCTTGGCGTCGATTGCGCTTAATATAGTCTTTTTCTTCTAAGCGTTTCAATAGAGGCGTTAAGGTATTGCTGCTTAAACCAATTTCCTCACCGAGGTCTGAGAGTGAGCGCTTGTCTTCCTCCCAGAGTGCCAGTAAAACAATATACTGTGTGTAAGTCAGGCTAAAAGGTTTTAAAGCTTTTTTATAGTACTGATTGAAAAGTTTGCTGCTTTCATATATAGAAAAGCAAAGTCGATTAGTAAGGACTGAAGTTTCTTCTACCATCTTATCTCTTCCTAGGCTGATAATTGCCATCATCATAACACAAATTCAAATCTTTGACAAGGAAACTAAAAAGCAGTAAACTACTAATAAATCGTGTACGATATAACGGTTGAAAAGCTAAATGAGTGTGCACTAGAGGAGGTAGAAATATGACACAGGATGATAAGGAATTTTTGCGCGAGCGTATCGGTGATTTAGCCTATGAAGTCACTCAAAACGCTGCAACCGAGCGTGCCTTCACAGGAGAGTACGATGAGTTCTTTGAAAAAGGAATCTACGTTGACATTGTCAGCGGTGAGCCCCTCTTTTCATCAACCGATAAATACGATTCTGGTTGTGGCTGGCCGGCCTTTACCAAGCCGATCGAAAATAGGATGGTAACCAACCACGAAGATCGATCTTATGGCATGCGCCGCACCGAGGTTCGCAGCAAAAAGGCCAACTCTCACCTAGGGCATGTCTTTAATGACGGCCCAATCGATCGCGGTGGTCTACGCTATTGTATCAATTCTGCAGCCCTCAAATTCATTCCTTATGCAGAAATGGAAAAAGAAGGCTATGCAGATTATATGGATATCGTAGAATAGGCTATTGCTTAGCCGTTATTTTAAGATTAGAAAAGGAGATAACAATCTATGAAAACGATTTATCTAGCAGGTGGTTGCTTTTGGGGTGTTGAAGGATACTTTGATTTGATCGATGGTGTCGTCAAAACCCGTGTCGGTTATGCTAACGGTCAGTCTGAGGTAACTTCTTACGAATTAATTGATGCCACAGACCACGCTGAGACCGTAGCTGTCACCTATGATCCAGCGCGCATCAGCTTGTATGAAATTCTTCTTCATTACTTCCGTGTGATCAATCCATTTTCGATTAATCGTCAGGGAAATGATTTCGGCCGTCAGTACCGTACTGGTATCTACTATGTTGATGAAGCAGATAAATCAGTTGCTGAGGCAATTATGCAGCAAGTCAGTCAGGAAAACGGTGGACGTCCTCTAGCAGTCGAGCTAGAGCCACTTTGCCATTTCCTAGATGCCGAAGAGTACCATCAAGACTACCTTAAGAAAAACCCGAATGGTTACTGCCATATTGACTTAAGATTAGCTAAGCAACCATTGCATGATTATAAGCAAGCTTAGATATATGTAAGTCCTACTTGAGTAGTGAGGAAATCTCCAACCGGAGAGGTCTTCACTACTTTTTTTATGGGATAAATTGTAAAATAAAGTGCAACAAAAAACTCATAGAGCCTCAATCGTGTAAACTATAAGTAACCACACTGAATAGTACACGAGAGGAATCTATGAGCTACCACCATATTACCATAACTGAACGTATTAAGATAGAGGCTTACTTAGAATTAGGACTGAAGCCCAGCCATATTGCTTCAAAATTAGGCGTCAATAGGTCTACCTTTCCTTTGGTTAGGGAAAGTCAGACATCTCCTAGATGATAAATGGATGTTCAAAAACTTGTTAGCCACCAGCTTGGCTAGTGGTTTCCTTGTTTTTCTCAAAGAGAAGACTGGCTTGAAGCCATAATAAAAGCAAGTATCCGTTCTATATTTTAAGTGCCACTCTGTAAAAAAGCGCCTTTACCCTACTCACTGCTCTCTTCTAAGCGATAAACTTGACTTTTGAGCGGATCGATCATCGCTTTAAGTGTAAATTGTCCAGCCTCAAAAGTATAGTCAAAAACAGCACAATTATGAGGGAAAATGCCATATTTTTCAAAATCAATACCAATAGCCCGCATAAAATGCATGAGAGCACCTGCATGGCTAACAGCTAAAACGCTTCGTCCATCATTATCCTGAGCAATCTGAGTTACAGCTGCTTTCACACGCTGCTGGACACCACTGTCGCTTTCTCCACCATGAACAACATAGTAATTGCCAACCGCACGACGAACCTCATGTGGGGGATGGAGGTATTCTTGCTGACCTTCAAAGCGGCCAAAGTTCATTTCCTTAATTCCCTTTAATCGAGTGTACTCAGTCGCACCAGTTACTAATTCTAAGGTATCTGAAGCACGTTCAGAGGTTGAGCAGTATAAGCGATCAAACGTCATGCCATGCTCTTTGAAATACTGTCCAGCCTGTCTAGCCTGCTCAATACCTAGATCCGTCAGAGGGGAATCCGACCATCCCTGAATTCTCTCCTGTACATTAAACAGGGTCTGCCCATGCCGCATTAAGTACAATCGTGTTGCCATACTTTCGCTTCCTTCTTCTAGTTAGATCTGCCATTATTATAGCGCTTTTTAGTATAAAAATCTTCTTTCCTTTCGTGAAGAATGGAATAACTATATCCAAGACAGCCTTTCCTCTACTTTTTGCTACCAACCTATTCTAGGTATCAAAGTTGATTTGAAAGGAAGGGCAACCTAATTGGTCTTGCGCAAACCACTCAGTAAAAGATAGCCTGCTTCAGCCATATAAGCCTGACTTTTTCCCGATATAATCAGGTTACACATCATTAAGGAAGTTACTCCTAAACTGATGATAATAGCATGCTTTTTAAAGCCGATCTTAGCAGCCAGACCCAGACAATGCTTTTTATTGACCGCTAGGGGCCTTGTAAATCTCGTCCTAATTCTAAATCGTCTTTCCTTGCCGCATCTCGGATTTTTATGATAAAAAACGTATCGCGCACAATAGGGTTATTCATTTCTCCCTCTTAATGACAAGATTTTTTAAATAAGATGCACAAATCTTAATTAAGATACAGGCCCCTTTGTTTTGGTTATCTTTTTTCTGTCTTGATAAGAGACAATCAGAGACTAGATGGGCCTACTGGGAAGCCGGCAAGACAAACCTAATTGAATTGTTCCAATTTAAACACTAAAGAAACTGTCTCACATGAATGAAACAGCTCCATAGATTTAATAATAAAGCACAGACCTTATTAAAAATAATGAAAAACACCTTCCTGTCTTTAAGTATCTCTGTCTAATTTCAAGGGTGCTTAAGCATCCTCACAAGAGTTAGATTATCGAAAATAGCCTTCCTTAAAGCTATTTTCGATAAAGGAAGGTCTCCTGTACTGGGTTGTAGATATACGCCATATCAAAACTATTCTTATCATCATAAGTGAACTTTAGGATAGCACAATTTCCCATACCACGAATCTCAGGCGCATTTTCTAAGGCTCCTCGGAAAAACTGGGCGATAGCTGCACCGTGGCTGACTGCCAAAACAGTTGTATCATCTGGTAATGACATCATCAATTCCGTAAGCGTCTTAACCAAGCGCGCTCGAACCGCCATGCTATCTTCACCGCCGTAATGAACAAAAGCATCACGATAACCTGTTCCATCGCGGTGAAGGGGAGGATTTAGGTACTCGGGCTGGGCTTCCATAACGCCAAAATCCATTTCCTTCAATCCCTTGAGCCTGATGATATCGGTCCTTCCAGATACAATCTCTGCTGTATCACAGGCACGCTCCTGGGTTGAGGCATAGACAGCATCAAAACGAATCCCATTATCTTCAAAATACTGCTTGGCTGCTCGAGCCTGCTCAATGCCCAAGTCAGTCAGAGGCGAATCTGATGCCCCTTGAATCCGTTTTTGCACATTAAAGCGAGTCTGTCCGTGTCTCATCAGATATAATATCTTCATACAACCACCTCTGTTTCCGTAATAGGATCAACAACGCGGTTCAATGCTAATCGACCCTTGTCATAGGTGAAGTCACAGATAGCACAGTTACCAAAGCGAGTACCTTGGGGAAAGGAAATGTTTAACTGCAAAATCATGCCCCACAAGGCAGCCCCGTGACTAACCATAATAATGCTATCAGCCGTTTCTGATGCAGCTGTATCCAAAACTGCCCTCTGAACGCGTTGCCCAACTTGGGCTATATCTTCGCCTCCATAAGGTACTAATAGATCTTCAAAAGAGTGTGCACCCTGCCTAAATTTAGGCAGAAGCTGCTCGGGCTGGGCTTCAAATTGTCCAAAATTCATCTCCTTAAGCCCTTTAATAGTCTTAATATTATCATGTTCTGCAATAATATGAGCCGTATCAAAGGCCCTTTCCTGAGTTGAAGCATAGACGGCCTGACGTTGGATCCCTTCTTTTTTAAACCAGGCACGCGCCTGCTTGGCTTGCTCAACACCTTTTTGCGTCAAGGGGGAATCACACCAGCCTTGCACACGCTTTTGCACATTAAAGAGTGTTTCACCATGTCGCATAATATATAAATGTTTAACCATATTCATCTCCTTATATTAAGATAGGTCAGAAACTTGCAGTTATATCACAAGCTTATAATCGTGGGGCAAATCAGGGACAATGGACAAGGTCCCAAAACCATTCAAAGAACTCAGTAAACCATTCGAGGATGCAGTTTACAAGATTGGTCATCCGTTTAGATAAACAGCTATAACGTCCTGCCATCCCCCACCCAAACCACCTAATTCATAAAGTGACTAAGACCTGCTCCAAAACTTAGACTTTAAAACCGAGATCATGGCATACTATCCTACGGGGTAGATTATAGGCTTGTCAACTAAACTTTTCCTATCACATCCTACTTAAAACTGATACTATAATACGATTTAAAAAAGTCCAAGTAATCTATCTTCCACCTAAATCCAACTCCATCTCTTCCCAAAAGTGAATTAATATCCGTTCAGATAAACTAAAAGGCTGAGACATAATTGAAGTCTCAACCTTCAAAAGCAACCTATTAAACAGTCGACTACCACTTAAAATCCTTAAGCTCTGCTCTCATTGCTGCAATATGACTGTCATCCAGAATGTTCTTTTCCTTAGTTGCTTGATCCAAATCCTGCAGATAGTGGATAAAACGATCAACCAAAAGATTGTAATGGTAATTATTCAGCGTCTTCACTTGGCGATGAATAAATTGAGCAGCGTCTTCAAATTTTTCTGCATTGACCAGATCATCCAAATATGCATTCCCCTTGATTTGGTGCCCTTCTTCGTCCTCAGTCGTTCCTAAATCAATAAAAGAAGGTTCAAGGTGAAAAGCCTTATCAATCATATTAGCTGTATTTCTAATCTGATTCAACAGCCGATCATTATTAAAAACCATAAGCAACTCCCTTCTCTAATCACAAATATATTGTGTTCATTTGCAAGCAATCCCTCTATATACCAATTATACCATATACTTCCCTAACCCAAAAAGCTGAATAAAAAAGCCGTGAGTGAGCGGGGGACAGAAATCAATAATTCGTGATAAAATCACGATTTTGATTTTCCTCGCTCTCTTATTTTAAGGCTCAGGACTCTGCCACTTTCCTGTTTTTAGGTGGCAGTCTATCCTCAGACTGCCAAACTCCACTGGAGCATTTCAATCCCACTTCCACAAAGTTGGTTAGGGATTGGAACTAACGTTCATAGAGTTGGATATCCTCCAACAGTTCCCCAAACTGTTGAAGCTATCACTTGCGCAGTAGTTAAACAGTTCAGTGGACTGTTTAAGGGGGTGCCTAAAGATAGGGAAGCGCCCCAAGATAAGGATATCCAGCCAGCAGTGGTTCATTGGTGCTAAAGCACCTAATGAACTAACTGTGCAGGGGAAAGACTTCTTGGCAGAGCCAACCAGTTTTTCTCCCAACCACTGCGCCTAGCAAATAAAATTGGCCAAATAAATAAGGCTGAGACATTTTGTCTCAATCTCACTCACGCACTGACACAATACAAAAATCAAAGGCTTCTTTTAAATCGACAATAAAATGAATGACGTTTGCATAAAAGATAGTACACAGGGGCAATAAAGTTAATTAGATTTTCGCTTCAATCTTCCCTTTAACCATTGGCGTTTAACTTTCTAGCTTGCAGATACGTTGCGATATAGAGAGCGGCATAAATAATTGGGAAAATCAGTCCCCAAATCTTAAATCCACTTATAGCAAAATTGACAAGATAGAGCACCAGAAGACCAAAACCTAGATAGTAGGGCAGATAGCTAACGTATTCCTGCGCCTTGATGGCCTTGTGGTTTCTAATCGCCAATACCAAGATGGCAATACCAATAACAAAGAAGATAATGCCACTGACTAACATCCAAGGAGTTGTTGCTTGACGTATAGTTTCTATCTGCTCAGATGTAAACCCTTGTTTTTCATAGACCCCATTTTTTAAATTAGCCATATTTATATAATAACCAACAACCGAAAGTACGCCACCTAAAATATGCAGGCACTCTAAAATGAGTACGGTCATATTCAAAGACTTAACAGTATTCTCAAGTTTTTCAATAGAAATCATAAAATATCCTCCAAATATATATTTTTGTACTATTGTAACAGAATAGAAGCAAATTGCAAGGCGAGTCATTCATTTACTAAGGTTCACAAGCGAACAAGACAGTTATAAATAGAAAAAGTAGGTCAATGTGGAATGAAGATTGTCAGTTACCTAACTGGCTTTCGACCGGACTCATACAACAATTGATTCCTGTCATAAATTATTGTCAGCGAGATTTCGTTAACTATTCTTCTTTATCTCCTAAGGACAAACAGCATTCCACTTATACCATAAAAAACCGGCTGACTGCTAGCTTGACTACCAAGAAGACGACTCAGTGAATCAAATAGTACACGGCTCTCCCCAGAGCACTGCCTAGTTCGTAAGAACAAAGCATGGTCACTATCACCAATAAAACAATGTAGAGTGGCATTAGCTTTGTAAACTGCAGCTTACTTCGCCCCAGTTTATTTTGCAGCTTCTTCCGTTTCATTTGATCGTCTCCTGTTCTATTTCGTAAGTTAAACAGCACAGCCAGCATCCTAAGTATACTTTATTTTAGCTATTGTACATGTCCATATCGTGAATGGTTCTTATTTTGTCGTGAATGGTAAAAAATAAGAATAATTAAGTAATTTTCAGAAAATAGCATCTTTACTTATACTTACTGTCAATCCTTATTTGTCTCTTTATATAAGGCTAAGAATAAAACAATGGTAAGTAAGGATAAAATATCCCAGCTCCCTCGAAGGGTTTCAATCGCAAAATAACACGTTAAAAATAAAATATAGGGATTTAGACCATGGTAATGGCGTGTGATATAGATATCATAATAGAGATACACATAAGTACAACCAGAACCTAAATATAAAATCCAAAAACAAACAGCAGACAAATCTTTTTCCCCTTTCTGAATTCACATTTGATATTGCCAATGAAATTACCGACAAAACTGTACACCACGCTAAGTTACCAATCACCGATGGTGCGATAGTTTTCGTCAAAGAATTGACCTGAAATGATACGCCCATTAGTATAGTCAATTACATCACCAATTTGGGCCGTTTCATACATCCCATAACCATAGTAATGACTATCACTAGCCCAGTTAGGGTCTAAAGCCGGAATCAGTACCTTGATACTTTTACTGCCACACCAAGTTAAACGGTGTTTTTTAAAGGCTTCTGCTACCCAGGCTGGATAGGGCCTTAGCTGGCTAATACGCCAAACTTCCACTAATCTTCCCTTATAACTCGCTTTCATCACTTATCACCATTAATACCATTATTATTTTTACTTCGTGAACTAAATGTTTAACCACTTGAAATAATATAATCCTAATTAACTTTCTTGCTGTGGGGGCCACAGTTAAAACTAGAAATAAAGAAAACACCATAATTAGCCACCATCAAGGTAGCCCAAAAAGAAACCGCTGGATTCGACTGATAAATAGATAAAGGAATGACCACCATAAACAGCACCAAGTGGACAAGCCCCAGCTTTGATAGGACATAGGTTTTAAAATTAGCAAGCACCTCTCTAAAATTACTAGCTAGGGGCTTACCATCTTTAGGAAGAGTCACAACAAAAATGATTCCTTGATAAATCAGGTTCATCACGCTGAGTATGACCAACTTATATACCGGACTATTCATCCAAGTTGCTGTTACCACTATGACAACTGTTGTTACCGTGAGTACTAATAATAAATAGAACCACTTGTGCTCAAACACTGTCTACATCCTTTCCATACGATTCAAAAGCAAAAGGAGGATCCGTTCTCTATCGTGCAGAACCCTTCCTCTTGCCAACGGGAGTAGAGATCTATCCAGACCTAAAGTAGCGAACAGTCCAGATAAACCTATGTAAGATGGCAACATCCAGACCAGAAGGAAAAATTATTATCTGTTTCTTTTAGGCCATCCAACGCTATTAGTATAACTTATTTTTTCATCAGTGCACGTCTATGTCGTGAACGGTCGTTTTTTCACCCTGAATGGTAATTTTTTTCGAAAATACGGATTTTTTTACCATTCGCGACAAAATATGAACCAGTCATGACATGAATCAACAATAACCCAGTAATTAATACATAGTGGTAGATTACTACGATATGAGAAAGATCTGGAAGACAATTGTCTTTGCATGAAAGCTTATCAGAATTCAGTAGCCAACAAATTAGATAAGTCCATTTTAGTTTTGGATAAGTAATTATCCTCAGCTAACTAATCGTTTCCATTATCTAAAAGTAAACAGCCGCTGCATAACTGTTGGACAATATAAAAAGAAACGCTGATATATCAACGTTTCCAATAATCCTTTATAATGCCGATTGCAGGAATTGAACCTACGACCTACGCGTTACGAGTGCGTTGCTCTACCTACTGAGCTAAATCGGCTGACTACAATAACTATTTTAACATCTTGTATAGGCTATTGTCAAGAGGAACTCCCTCTGTATCCACGATACACACATGAAAATTTTCTCTGAGAGTTTTTGGGAAAAAAGAAAATCCAGTAATCATATCGGAACAGCCATTACTGTTATTGAAAAACATTTATGTAAGTTTCCAACGAGTAAAGACTAATTTCTATCCCCCTCACACCACCGTGCGTGCCGTTCGACACACGGCGGTTCAACTAACTTTTAACGCATGGCGTTCTAGATAATAATCTAAACACGAAACTAGTCCACGTTTAGCGAGGACTGGTTTTGATATAGCGCTACTTAGTACTGACTTTTGTGCCACAAATTGATAATAGTCACCCCATCCAGATGCTTTATCCGCTATCCTTTCCTCTCCCCGCTACCTCACGATAGTCAGGCTTGGGAGTCGCTATTGGATTCACCGGTAGCGGGTGCCCTCAGAGGACTTTAACTTCAGATGTACGACATGTCCACCGTACCTAATAAAAGCCAAGCCCTGCGACTTGACTCTTTATACCGCTTTGATATGACCTTATGCCTTTCTATCAAATAGCTCCTGCTCTCTGGGAACAATCTTACTCTCGTAGTTCTCGATTTTGTAATTAAGTCTGTCCATAGCTTGATGCAAGCCGTCCAGTCGCTTTTGTAGCTCCTCACGCTGTTCAAGTAGGATGGCTAAGCGTGCCTCGATGTTATCATCGCCCGCCTGTAACAGGCCAATATAATCAATTAATGCCTCGACACTCAGACCTGCCTTTTTAAAATAGAGAACAAACTTTAAAATACCTATATCCTTATCTGAGAAATCTCTCATTCCTGACTGATTTCGCCGAATCGGCGGTAAAAGTCCTATACGTTCGTAATAGCGAATAGTATCAGCACTAGCTCCTGTCATTTCACTAACTTTTTTGATATTCATATCTCACTCCTAGTCATATCTTAAAATTGAAGATCCATAGTCCCTGAAAAGAGCTTATCTGTAGCTAAAACTCTCTCTCACATTATAAACCTTAGAGTTAACTCCAAGTCAATTCATTTATTATTCACTCTTTTCATCCACTGCTTCTCCTTGCCCGATTCAGAGAATCTCATTCTTATGTCGGCCGTTCTAGCTCTTCGCTCAGTCTGATTTGATTTTCTTTGAGAATAAATTTTTAAAAGAAAAACAGCCAAGGTGCCATTAATTGATGCGCACTTCAGCTGTTTATGTTAAGAACAATTATTTTTTCTTTTTAAGCATCAAGTAGCCTGCTAAAGCCAGAAGAGCCACTCCTAGGATTCCTAAAATCGATACGGCTTCACCTGTTGATGGCAAATTGCCGTTTTTCTTATCTTGCTTATCTTCCTTCTTATCAGTAGCAGCAGACGTTTGAGACTGAGTGGCTGTGGAAGAGCTGCTAGAATTTGAAGAGGTCGACGAAGAATTATTCTGCTTTTTATTAGCATCTACCTTGGTATATTGACCGCCTAAAGTAGGGCTGCTGTAGTCAATGCCAGTATTTTCACTTGGAACGCGCCAGAAAGCAGGTTGGAAGACGCCATCTTTGAGAAGGAAACCAGTTTCCACCTTGCCCCCTAGGCTTGATAAATCAGAAATTTCAGAGAAGTAACCAGTTGCATCCACGAGCACATATAACCCGTCACCAACCTTTTTCACTTTATTGATAGTGAACTCTGTTTTATCCACCGTACCATCAGCATATTCCTTAGTCTTAGTGACATGGCCATCCTTAGTAATCTCAGTAGTCATCGTAAAAGTTGTGTCTCCCTGATAAGTACCGGACCATGTACCAACCAGTTCAGATGGAAACGCCATTTCTTCTTCAGCTTCTTTGCCTTGATTTTGCTTGGCGTTTACTTTACTAAAAGGGCGGTCATAACTGAGTGCTGTTTCGTTTCCAGATTGCCAAATTTGAGGATAAAGAACCCCACTTTCCAAGACAAAACCAACAGTAGATTGATCAGACACACCTGCATAATCACTATCATTGAAACCGAAATACATCGTATTGCTGCCGTCAATAAATTTATAGCTTGCGACACCATTTTGTTCAACATTGTTAATATTACCGCTCTTGGTGGTTTTTTGACCATCAGCAGATACAAAATCCGTAGTAAAGCTACCATCTTCATTAACAGTAATGGTTGTGGTCAAGGTCTGCCCATTGGCATCCGTCATCTGATTTTGCCATGTTCCCACTAAACCAGATGGGAAAGATTGAATGTTGGGATTTTGGCTCTGTGCTTCTTCTGCATATACAGGAGAGCCGGACCAAGTAGCATAGCTAGTATAGCCTGCTGAAAACAGAGCTAAAACAGCTAATGAGCCGTAAATAATTTTCTTCACTTTCATGATAATGATCTCCTTTTATTAAGATATGGGATGTTAAAAATCTACTTAGAAAACAGAATCCTGACCAGCACTCGAATTTTAAAGTAGGTTATGCTCCGGAGTAGCTATACCCTATGAGATTTTTGTTCACTTCCATTTTCCACTGTCATTTTATCACAAAAATATTACAAAATCAATAAAAATGTAATATTTTAGAAATATTTTTAATAAAACTATACAACTATAGTATCAATCACCAACATCATCCTCCAAAAAAGTTTTCAAAGGATCCAATAGGAGTTTAATCTTAGGTAACCTTAACTGGCTGACACGAGATTTCATAAAAAGTTCCAAGAGGCTTATAGTAGATTTAGTCAAAATTTGACGCTTTTCTACCGGTAATTGTGACAAGGCAGATGTAAATAAGCTGGTACTTTTCAGAACATCAGCTTTCAAATCATCAAGAGTAGCAAGATCATTTTCCATAAATAGGTCAAAAATTGTATCAAAAAAGATTTTCAGTTCTTGGTTGGGTAGCTCCTGTGTCCATTTACGAAAAGTTAACTCCAAAGCTTGACTCAGAGCCGTCTGCCCATCTGCTATTTTCCAAAGGTGACCATCTATTTCCCAGGTCGTAGTATTATGCTGAAAAACTCCAATTGCCTTACTGTCAACAAAGGTACTAGTGATATCATTATTCAGCATACTACCGACGATAGAGTCTTTAGGTCTGATAGAACAAATCTTATGACGAATGGCCTGATAACCTGCACTCTTTAGCACATGTTCATGCAGCCCTGGCGCATCGAAAATAAAAATTTGCTTGATACGGGCTTGTAAAGCAGCAGGTAGATGAGCAGCTGCATAAAGAGCCAAGTTCCCTCCTTTGGAGTGCCCAGTCAAAATAACAGGACCTGACCCATCTAATAAGATATGACGCAGATAGAGAGCAGCCTGTCTCTGTGCTGGTATCTCACTCATATAAGTCATTTTAAAGTCTTCTTTCCAACCAATCAAAGTTTCATCGGTACCCCGAAAGACAACTTGGCAGTGAGAGATATGGGGAAGCTCCATGACCATGGCTGCAAATTGTTTTTCATATTCTGCATCAACACTATTAACATAATGGGAGAGCTGTAGATCCTTGAAGCGGGGCGCTTTTGACATCGCTTGAAAAATAGCGACTCTCTGCTTATTAACAATAAAAGAGTAGGCGACAGAGTCACTAGCAAATTTCTCTTGTAAATCCTGCAAAGCAATTGAAGCAGCTTGTGCTTGCCCCTCTCCCAGAGGAAGGTAGCCTAATTCATTCATTAAGGCTAAATCTAGACCGTTAAGGGGTAAGCTAGCAAAACTAGTCTGAGCATTGTTATTTATATAGTCTAAGAGCGTTGGCACACAATCATCCTCTCGAATTATGATAAGTTCAGTATAGCACAATTATATTCAAGGGCTTAAAATAAAGGATAAAGTCCTACTCAAAATCAACCTTTTATGATAGGATAGTAGCTGATTAAATTAATGGGAGAGTTGACTATTGTCTGTTACACAGATCTATCGTAGCTTTTTGGGTTTCTGCGGACTCATTGGTGTTAGTTTGCAGATTGCTAAAGATGGCGCAGGAATGTTGCTTTATTACACTGTCCTGTCCAATATTCTGGTTTTCACCTGCTTTTTCTACTCTATCTACTATGAGTATAAATATGGCAGCCTCAACGATAATCGTAAGCTTCTTCGGCTCAAAGGGGGCGTGACTTTAGCAATTACGCTAACATTTCTGGTCTACCATTTTTTATTAGCTCCTAAAACTAATGCTGATGATTTCTGGAATATTCGCAACTTTTTAGTTCACTATATCGCTCCACTGGGTATGATCCTCGACACAATTGTCTTTGATCGCCGAGGAAGTTATCGCCGCTATGACCCTTTGTTATGGACAATACTTCCCCTTACCTATTGCCTATGGGCTCTCGCCAATGGTTTCCTCATTAAGTGGTCCATTCCAGGGGCAAGCAGCAGCCCATTTCCTTACTTCTTTTTGGATGTTTATCAGTATGGATGGATGACCGTTGCGGCTTATATTATCAGCATTTCCTTATTCTATATCCTTATCGGCTACTTGCTTTTTGCTCTTAAGCATTTTGTTGGTTTTAAGCAAAATTCAGTAACTGCAAAAGCTCCTTGAGAAAAACCTCAGGGAGCTTTACTTATGGCTTAATTCACAGCGAGTGCCGCCGGTCGTTCATTGATAAGGTCTGGCGAAAAAGATAGTCATTAGACATGGTGGCGAGACTGACGTTTTCGTACTCAGAAATAATACGTTCGACATTAGCCAATCCAATACCACGATCAGGACCTTTAGAAGAATAGCCATTATCAAAAATATGGCTGATTGGTACCTGTTCCTCCTTAGTCGCATTTTCTACAACAAAAAACTGCTGGTTGTCCACTTTGAAATAAGCGATGCTTAAGGTTTTATCGGTCGACTCTTGAGCGGCTTCAATGGCATTATCGCATAAAATTCCAATAATAGTTACTAAGTCAATGACTTTCATTGGGATCGTCTCAATCTCATCAGGTGCTTCAATAGTAACATCCAAGCCAGCCTCTTGTGCTAAAATCATTTTAGACGATAGCATACTTTTAATAGGAGAAATATGAATAGAAGCTAATTTACCAACATCGACCTTTTTAGCCAAACTAGAATTTTGCGCAGCATCTCCTAGAACCTCGTCATAGGTCTTCTTGATTTTAGCCATATCCTGACTGGCAATACTCTTGGCTAACTTCTCCAGAGCCCGTTGGTAACTGCGTTTAAAAGTATTAAGTTCATCATAGAGCGATTCTACTCGACGATTGTAGCTTTCCAAGTTGGCGATATGGAGTTCTCTATCACGCTCGATGTCTTGTCTGAGGTTACTACGAGCCCAACGTGCAAAACCAAAAAGATACCAGCAAAATGCAACAACTCCGACGAGAATGACCTTATTGCGATTAGTCGAAATCCACTCAATAGCAGGATTATGAAGATGGCTGAGCAAATAAACAATGTGCAGGAGTATATAAGAGGCAAACAAGGCTATGGTAACTCGAACTAAGAAACGATTTACTCGTTTATTATCCGACTCTGTAATCAATTTAAAGTCCATATTAAAAGTTTTATGAACTATCCAGTACTCTGCAATAGTGAGCAAGTTAGCGATAATTAGGAGATAAAAAGGCTGACTTTGAAGATCAATCTGATTAGGATCCGTCTGGAAGATTAGGAAGTAAGAAATCCCCAATAAAAACTCCATCACCATGGTTGTATAAAACGCATAAAAAAGGAGTTTACGTTTGGACTGATATTTGAAAAAGATAAATTCAATTAAGAGCAGGTGGGCAACATCTACAATGGTGCCGCTACCTAAATTAAGCGTAATAATTAAAGCAGACACCAGTGAGACTGGTAAAAGTTTCTTTAGCGGAAGGCTGAGCTTGCTGACCCAATTAAAGACATACCACCCCGACCAAAATAGGGTCCAAGAATAAAGGAAATAGCATATATAAATCATTCTTCTCTCTCTCTTCTAATATGTAATTCCTGGAAGAAGGTTTGATCGTGAACTCCTTGGGTCAGGCTTAATTCTCGGTAGTGGTTGAGCATTTTTTGGCTATTGTGGGACAGCTCTCCCAACTGTTCCACCTCTGTCTGCTTATAAGGAGTAAATTCTAAGCTAAAGTGCTGCACCCCTTGACTTTCAACGATACGGACTGTCAGTACAGCATTAGGATTACTGTCAAACCAAGGAGTCACTCGGTCAAACATTTCGCTAAAAATAGCTAAACCTGCACTGCTGTGCACCCCACAATCGACAATAATATCAGGAATATTCAGAACCAACTTTCTTTTCTGACGTTCAAATTCACTCATTTTGATGTAGAGGAAAGATTTGACCTCAGGGACTGTAACATTGAGCAGCTTAGCCTGACGATCTCTAGATTCTAAACCAGCAACATTATCCTGAAAAATTTCATCAAATACTTCAGTCACCAGTGCTACATCACCACTATCAATACTGCCACGTAAGCTAAGCAAAATATTGTTGTAGTCATGTCTAAACGAGCGCACTGACTGATAGAGATTCTCGATTTGTTGACTGTAGCTTTCCAAATTTTCCAGATAATGCTTTTGCTCCTGTTCACGCAGATCCTTCAGATATTCTCGTGAATAATAATCCGTTAAAATGAGGACCTTCATCAAGATCCCCAGATAAAAAACGGTCACAATAATATATAAAGCCGAAAGGGAAATGCCTAACACACGCTCAACCTGCAGTTTTCCCAACAAAAGCAGAATATGCACAATAAGATAATAGCTAGTCATCTCAAACAGCGTTACCCAGAAATTGCGCTTGGTACTGCTATCTAACCAAATACTCTCACGCAAGGCTAGATAATCAATCTGATAGAATTCCCTTAAAAAGCGTTCAAAGAGGTTAGTAGCAATTAGCACCAACATTGCCCAAACAAAATTAGTAGTAAGGTAATGAACAGACTGGTTAAATACAAAGGGGAAGACCACTCTGGCTAAAAAATTCCATAGAATAGCGTAAAAAACTGGAGGATAGAGAGCAAAGAAAAGATTCTCCACCAGCGGCCGATCCGATATTTTGTAAGAAAGAATTCCCAGATAAAAAAGCGCACCAACTGTCACTTCACCAATCACAGGGCTGAGGAATAAAGACAGTACTATATGGAGACCAATCAACAGTCCCACTTTATAAAAACGTGGCTTAATACCTGTCACATAGGTAAACAGAGACCAAAGCGATGAACAGATGATGAGCTTTAACATCAAAGGCTGCAATAAATCAGCAGTTAGCATTGACATGGACAAAGATTGTCCTTTCCAATAGTGATTTAGTAATATACCAATATTTTACCATAATACTAGGTGTAAAGGAACCTCAGTAACTGTTAAATAGGGAAGACGGTAAAATTTGTCCCACTAAAAAAACAGAAATAACCAAGAAAATCAAAATGATCAATAAGTGATTTTCTGCTGCCACTCCTGTTTTAAGTTTTTTACACTTGTTTTATGCCATATATTCAATTGCCTTATCTGTGAAATCTTTTAGATAATAGTTGGTAACTCATCATCATCATCAAAGTCTTCAACAGTTTCTTCACCTGGCAAAGGCTTTTGTATGTGACCTAGGATAAAGCGAGAGATGGGTCCTGCTACCAAAAAATTCAGGGGCAGGGCAAAAATAAGATTAGTCAGCCATGCTTGACCATAAGCCGCAAAAGTAAGCGGACGACCATTATAGAGCAGACCGTAGATTGACATACAAGTCACCATAAAGAGACACATAGTTCCAGAAATGGCTAAAATCTTAGCCCAGCGCTTATCATGTGCCCTAAGATGGTGCAAAATACGAAAGGCAATTCCTTTTGCTAGGGGGCCTACAATCAGCATATCTAAAAGAAAAGCAACAGTAAATCCTGGTAAAAAGCCAGTTAGAAAATGGTGCCAAGAAAATTTTGCAACACCTACCAAATCAAGAACGAATAAATTCCACAGACTCATACCGCAGACCATTAATCCACACATAAGACAAGTAAATAATACTGCTTCTTTAAAATTACGGGGCATCCTACACTCCACTTCTAATAGTTATATTTAAAAGCCTAACTCCTCTAATGTTCTTACTCAAAGAAAATCAAAAGTAGCCTAAGCGACGTGACATCTTAATAATCTAAAATGCTCTGGAAAGAGACTGTTTAAAGCCACTGTCTAGAAATTAAAAAACAGTCCCTCATGTCTCATTAATTAAGGGTAGTGGCTAGACTGCTATTGCGAGGTCGCTTAGCTACCTTACTAGTTGCTGGTTACCTATTCAAGTGCATTTAACTTCTATGACTCGTGTCGCAACAGCCCTAAGAAAATCCACTGATGTTTGAGTTTCTACGCCAAACCCTAAAAGGTCAACGAAGCTGGATTTGTAAGTAAGACATGATGTTGATGTTAAAGAGTATCAGCTTTTCTTGGTTATTGACCTTCTACCAGTCTAGCATAAACAAAAAAGTTTTGTAAGCTATTTACAAAACTTTTTCACTTTTTACCATACTAGTAAGAGGGGGCTTTAGATCACAGATAGGGCTATAAAATCTCTTCCATTGAGGTGTATTGGGCTTTCAACCCCTGTCTTTCATAAAAGCGTAAAGCTCCTTCGTTAGCGTTCCAAACGTGAAGAGTCAAATTATAACATCCACACTGCTTGGCATAGGCACGCGCAAAATCAAAGAGCTCTTGACCGATCTGCTGACCACGCGCTGCTGCTGCGACACAAAGATCATCAATAAAAAGCGTTTTACGCGGTTGATCGGTACTGCCGTCATGAGTTTCAAGAACCATAAAAAGATGACCTATAATCTGCCCCTGGTCATTTTCATAAACAAAAATCGGCTTTTGATCATCAGGGATTAAAGCTTCTAACTCTTGGTGGGAAAACTTTTTCCCCTCTTGTCTGAATAAATCTGGGCGTACAGCATGATGTACAAGCAGAATTTCTTCTAATAGCTTTTCTAAGGCCGGAATATCATTTATCTTAGCACGTCTAATAACCATATAACCAACTCGCTTTCATAAGAAAATGAAGGACTTCCAAAATTCGAAGAGATTTTGGACGTAGGAGAAATAGGACTGGGGAAGATTGATCTCCATATTGGCTCAATGAATAAACTTGAAGAGAAACCGCACGTTCTTTGGACGAAAAATATTTATATCCCAGAGTAGTGAGCATATTTTTAGGTGGCTGCTGTCTCTGCTTCTTAAGTAATCTCAATCCATAATGTCATTACCAGAAAAAGGCCGTTTAGTGGCGAACCCCTTTTTGCATGCTACTCACCTAAAATAAGAAGAGCAATGCTTTAATATTGGTAGCTGTCTGATCTTCTTATTCCTTTATACTAGAGGCCATCCTAGTATAAAAGAAAGAAGGATACTGATAAATCAGCTTTTTTAGCCCACCACCTGCTGGATCTTTAAACCTTTAAACAGCGTTGCTTTCTAGCATCCAAGGGGTATCTCTAGCGGATTTAGATTCCCTTGACGGCGTAGTAATGACCACTAGGGCTAGCAAAATTAAAGCTAGGAAAAGGCTCCGTCTGAAGCGGACTGATCTGCTCAGTCAACTCAGATATTTTAGCATGTAGCTGCAAAAGTTCTTCACTTTCAAAAAGAAGACTAGGCTGATTATCTACAAGCTCTGGCGATACTTGACGAATATACTCTTTATCATAAATCGTAAATAACGCTGCACTGTCCATCGTCGGCCGCATACTAAAGGTTTCGAAACCTTGAATTCTCGATTGGCTGACAATCTTACACCCGATAGCCTGCCAAAATTCTTTTTCTGCTGCAACGTCATCCACGTAGAGCATAATCTCTACTTCTTTGTTTAACATTTTCTACCTCCATTATAGCATAAGGAAAATCGGATCGTCCCCAATCAGCCTCTTCATTGTCCTAAAAGTTAACGTTATCCTACACAAAACCTTCAATATCTGTATTGATTTGCCAAATCATACCAAATTTATCCACAATAATGCCATAAGCTGGACTCCACGGCGTCTCTTGCAGTTCCAACTCAATTGCACGGGCATCTATCGCCAATTGGTCATAAAGCTTGCGAGCCTGCTTCTCATCTTCAAGCTGCAGGCAGGCCGAAATATTATTTCCCAAAACATAATCAGCTTCAGGATTATTATCCGAAATCTGCAAGCGGATGCCATTAATATCTAACTGGGCATTGAGGAGCAGGTCCTTATTTTTATCAGGAACATCAGGAATTGCTTGGCCAAAGGTTGTTAGATTAAGAACCGTGGCATCAAATACCTTCTTATAAAAATCAACCGCTTCTAAGCCGTTTTTATCCGTTACTAAATAGAGTTCAATCGCTTTAATCATTTCTTTCCTCACCTTTATTGTTACAAAAAGTATATTACTACATTGAGATAGTTTGGTCAATAGAAGTGTTCATTCTCTACTATCTAATTTTTTAAGAAGTTATCACTTGGTGTTAATTCTAAATGATAAAGGAAAGGGACACGCACAAAATTCTGAAGCTTACAGCACAGCTAACTTGATAAGCAATGGTTTATAAACCTAAATCTGTTACTGCTTGCTGTCACCTCTTCTATAAACAATCTAGAGGGCAAACCAAGTTGGTCGTGTTATTTTGAGCTAGCTGTAGTGCTCCAGCTATACTGGGAAAATCTTTATTATACCTTAACTTTACATTGATTTTGACTAATAAATTTGCTAAACTAACTATAATAAAATTTTAAGGAGTTTTAATATGAATACATCCACAAATGGTCTACGCACCTTGGCTAAGGCTAATGGCTTGCTGGGGGTGATTGGGGGAGTTATTGCCTGTATTTGTACGGGGATTCTAACTGTCTATATCTTAATGAACGGAAATGATGCAGAACAGTTGGCAAAAAGTGGGGTAGTATTTCTTTCTTTCCCCACTTATATCATTCGAATTGCCGCTCTAGTGATGGGAATTATTGCTACGGTTAAATTTAAAGCAAATAAAAATGTCCCCCTAGCAGCTCATATTTTGTTCATTGTGGCATTTCCGGCAGGGTTTATTTTGGGATTTTTTGCTGACTTGTGCATTATCATCGCTGGTATCATTTATCTGGTTTCACTTAAGAACTTTGATCAACCTCAAGATCCACAGCAGCAAGCATCGTTTCCTCGGCAGTAATGTCAATCAAAAAGCCACCTTAAGTCATTTCACAGACTTAGGTGGTTTTTTGATTTTAAAATGTATCGACCATACTTTTTAACAGTTCAAAAGAATGACCCTGAGCCTTCTGGTCATAGATATAACTATTGACAATGAGCTCGTCAAAGTCCACCCTGTTTCTAAGTTCGTCCAGCTGTTTGGAAGCTGTCTCTAGACTACCGATAAGAGAAATCTGCGACATCTGTTTAACAATTAATTTCTCACGATGAATAATATCCTTACGCTCAAACGCTATCGGTCCAAAGTGCGGAACCTTAGTTGCCTGAATATAGTCCTGCCAAACCGCCTCCTCATCTTCAAGTGGAGGGAAAAGCCCACTGGGATCACCTGTAACGATGCCAAGGAAAGATTGCAGCTGGGTAGTAGCCAGGCGCTTGGCTTCTTCATCACTGTCAGCTAGTACTGCATTGGCTCCTAATATCACATAAGGCTCAGCTAAGTTTTCTGATGGCTTAAAATTTCTGCGGTAAATAGCTACTGCTTCCTCCATCATAGCTGGTGCAAAATGAGAAGCAAAAGAATAAGGCAGCCCTAACTTAGCAGCTAGGTAAGCACTATCTGTGCTTGAGCCGAGAATATAGAAGGGAACGGCTAAACCAGCTGCTGGATAGGCATGAACGGGATTCGTATCTCTAAAATAACCTGCCAGCTCAGCCACATCCTCTGCAAAATGAGGATTAAGATCATCAATTCTGCGCAGAGCTTTAGCCGTTACCATATCAGTTCCCGGTGCACGTCCTAAGCCCAAATCTAATCGGTTAGGATAAAGAGTAGCTAAGGTACCAATCTGCTCGGCCACAATGTAAGGACTGTGGTTAGGGAGCATAATCCCACCGGAACCAATACGAATACTGGTGGTATTGGCTAGGGCATGTTGCATGAGGAGTACCGTGGCGCTGGAAGCAATACTTTTCATATTATGGTGTTCAGCTATCCAAAGGCGGCTATAACCTAAATTTTCTAGCTTTCGTGCCAAGTTAACCATATCATCTATAGCTTCCCTGTAAGTTTGCCCTTGGCGCAAGGGCACTAAATTCAATACTGACAGTTTCATCTTGTCTTCTTTCTAATCTTTTGGGCAGATCTACTTAAATTCTGTAATCTGCTCAGCCTTAAGACGAACAGATTCGTGCCCTTGCTCTTTGGCTTTTCCAAGAGCTAGAATCATTACTGGGACATAGCGTTCTTGTTCTAAACCGAATGTTTGTGCCAGCTGATCAGCTTCAAATCCACCAATAGGATTAGTATCATAACCATGGGCACGTGCCACTAACATTAGCTGCATAGCCGCTAGACTGGCATCAATTTTGACAATGCTGGTCATAGTATCGCGATCCAAGCTTTGATAAAACGGAATGATTCTGTCTAATTGGGAATCACGAATCTCCTTAGACATCTTGCCTTTTTCTACTGCTTTATTATAGATTTTTTCACCGTAACGATAGCATTGTAAATCACCAAAGATCAAAACCATAGCCGAAGCAGTTTCATTCTGGATTTGATTGGTCTTTAGAAGGGGAGATAACTGTTGCTTTCCTTCTTGACTATCGATAACAATAAAGCGCCATGGCTGCATGTTAACAGAAGATGGTGCTGTTACTGCCTCATCGAGCATGTCTAGTATCTCGCCGCGAGAAATTTTTACTGCCTCGTCATAGATGCGTATAGATTTACGCCCCAAAACAATCTCATCAAACCGGTTCGTTTTCATTCTTCCTCCTACCTATGAAAACCATTAAACGATTATTCTACAATCAATACACAACTGACCATAATTGATATATGGTGGGGCTTCCCAGCCGCTTAGAGCTTTTTCAAAGCTTCTTCTAAGTCAACCTGCCCTTGTGTCATTTGGATAACCTTACCGATAGTATTATCATACTGAAGCAGCTTAGCCAAGACTGAAGCAACATCTGGAATCGGATTACTACCGACCTTGGTGGGAGCTAAATTTACCTGTCCTGTCCCTGCCTCTTCAACCAGTCCGCCTGGCTGTAAAATTGTATAGTCTAAATCTGTCTGCGTTATAAGATAATTATCTGCAAAGAATTTCGCAATATTATAGTTGGTCAGTTGATCGAGACCGGTTTGATGCCACTTTCCAGGTTCTGTCGCAAACAAGGAACTCAGAAGGATATAGCGTCTGACACCAATTTGTTGGGCAGCCTGCATAGACTTGACAGCGCCGAAAGCATCTGTCTGCAAGAGATCCTTCCCACGAGATCCGGCCATAAAATAGACAGCATCCATATCCTTAAATTTTTCAGCCATTACATCAGGATCATCATGCAGATCAAATGAAATAGGAATAACTCTATCAGTCGCCTGAAGTTTGCTAATATCCCTTACACCAGCATAGATAGTGTGACCATCTTTTAGCAATTGTTGAGTCAACTCTTGAGCAACCCTGCCATTAGCTCCAATGATAAAAATATTCATTTTACACTTCCTCCTTTAAAGGTATCGAGATTAAGACAATGCACATACGGACTTTGCAGTCATATATAGCCATCTTAACCTCCTAGTATAATGTATTTTATGACTTCCTAAGCTATCTGTCAAAAATCTGGATTCTTTGCAGCATTTTCTGGAATTTTTTATTACTAATCAAGATAATAAAAAATCTGACCCATTATTTGAATGAATCAGATTTTCTTTTATTCTTCTACTAAAGCAATATCAGCACCTAAGGCTCTCAGCTTTTCAATAATATTGGCATAACCACGTAGGATAAACTCAATATTGGTAATCTCAGTCTTTCCCTTGGCCATAAGGCCAGCAGTCACCAGAGCAGCTCCCGCTCGCAAATCGGTAGCCTTGACTGCAGCCCCCGTCAGCTGACTTGGCCCATTATAGACAATCTGACCACCAAGAACAGAAATATCTGCTCCCATACGTGCTAATTCAGCAACATGGTTGACCCTTTTTTCATATATAGTGTCCTGAATCGTTCCACGACCGCTAGCAGTTAGCAAGAGCGGTGTAATCGGCTGCTGCAAGTCAGTTGCAAATCCGGGATAAGGTGCTGTTCGAACAGAAATAGCCTTGAGGCCATCTTGCTTTTCAACAAAGATCGCATCTTCATCAATGACCATGCGGACGCCCATTTCTTCCAACTTCGAGATAAAACTATCCAAATGCTCATAGAGAACATTGGTTATACGGATGCCCTCACCAATAGTTGCTGCCATAGCAATATAAGTTCCAGCTTCAATACGATCAGGAATAACTTGATGACGAGTTCCGCCTAGACGCTCAACACCATCAATAGTAATCATATTAGTACCAGCACCGCGAACTCGTGCTCCCATATTGTTAAGTAGGGTAGCAACATCAATGATTTCAGGTTCACGCGCAGCGTTTTCGATAACAGTACGCCCTTGCGCCTTGACAGCTGCTAGCATAGTATTGATAGTGGCACCTACACTAACAGTATCCATATAGATATGGGCACCTTTCATGGGCTGACCGCTAGTAGCCAAGCGCATAGCCTCATCTTCATAGGAAATACTGGCTCCCATGGCTTCGAAGGCCTTGAGATGCAGATCAATAGGTCGGGGACCTAAATCGCAGCCACCTGGTAAGCCAACCACGGCCTGTCCAAAGCGTCCTAGCAGACTGCCATAGAAATAGTAAGAAGCCCGCAGACTATTGATTTTGCCAAAAGGCATAGGCATATCTTCGACACCGCGGGGATCAATTTCAAGTGTATCACCTTCTCTCTTGATCTTAGCCCCCATGATTTCCATGATTTCTACCAGACTGTCCACATCACTGATAGCAGGCACACCATCTAACGTTACAATATCATCTGCTAGGATAATGGCTGGAATCAAAGCGACGACACTATTCTTCGCTCCTGATACAGCCACTTCACCAGACAGCGGCCTACCACCATTGATAATAATTTTTCGCATACCCTATGTGTTCTTTCTATATCCTTGAATTCAACCTTTTTATTATAGCAAAGATTAAGGTTTTTGACAATAAGTCTGAATAGAAAAGGCAAAGCTCCGCCGAAGGAACTTTGCCGCTAATACTATTGACTGATGGAAGCCTTTAAAGCTTCAACCTTATCTAACTTTTCCCATGGCAGGTCGATATCGGTTCGTCCCATGTGACCATAGGCAGCAGTTTGTTTGTAAATCGGACGCTTGAGGCCTAGCATTTGGATAATACCTGCTGGACGCAGATCGAAAGTTTGGCGCACTGCCTTTTCCAAAGCTGATTCTGATACGGTAGCCGTACCAAAAGTATCAACACGGACAGATACCGGATGAGCCACGCCGATAGCATAAGCTAGTTGAACTTCCGCTTTATCAGCCAAACCAGCAGCCACAATATTTTTAGCGATATAGCGAGCGGCATAGGAAGCAGAACGGTCTACCTTGGTCGCATCCTTACCAGAGAAGGCACCGCCACCATGACGGGAGTAACCACCGTAAGTGTCCACAATAATTTTACGACCTGTCAAACCAGAATCGCCTTGAGGGCCGCCAATAACGAAACGGCCTGTTGGATTGATGAAAAACTTAGTTTGCTCATCCAAGTATTTAGCAGGGATGACTTCCTTGATGACTCGTTCAATAACGTCTTGGCGAATTTGCTCGTTGCTGACTTCTGGGTCGTGTTGCGTGGAAATAACTACTGTATCTATACGTGCTGGCTGGTCATTTTCATCGTACTCTACTGTGACCTGAGACTTGGCATCTGGGCGAAGGTAAGCAATTGTCCCTGATTTACGGAGTTCTGCTAATTTCCTTACCAATTGATGAGAAAGTGAAATTGGTAAGGGCATGAATTCAGGTGTCTCATTGACTGCGAATCCAAACATCAGGCCCTGATCACCAGCACCAATCAAGTTCAGATCATCTTCCTGACCTTGACGGGCTTCCAAGGCCTCATTGACCCCTTGAGCAATGTCAGTAGATTGTTCTACTAAAGATGGATGAACCCCGACAGAGTCAGCGGAAAAGCCATACTCTGCTTTATCATAGCCGATTTCAGCGATAGTCTCACGCACGATTCGGTTGATATCAATATAGGCTGTCGTCGATATTTCTCCGAAAACATGGACGGAGCCTGTATATACTGCTGTCTCAGCTGCTACGTGAGCATCTGGATCTTGCTTCAAAACAGCATCTAAAATAGCATCTGAAATTTGGTCTGCAATCTTATCTGGATGCCCCTCCGATACAGACTCAGACGTGAAAAGTTTACGTTCTGACATAAAAATGTCCCCCCTTATAAAATGTGAAATACTCACCGTTCATCATTTTTAGAGACGGCAAGCCAAACTGAATTATTGATATTTCAATTTCCTAAAGGGGCTGGGACAAAAGTCCTGCCTCCATAAATTAATTGAGATATAACAGTTTGACGCAGTAGTTGAATGGACATCCTTATCCTTTGCCTTGCAAGAGATAGCAACTATCCTAATCAACTGTGCGGAGGTGGGACGACAAAATCGAAATCGCAATTTTATTACGATTGACCGATTTTTGTCCCACTTTTTGTCGAGTTACAAAGAACTGGCCCTGATTAATGTACAACAGCTGCTAAGCTATAACTTAGAAATCCTCAGGCCACCTTTTCGGGACTCACTAACTCCATCATTTTATCACAAAAGACAGGAAGTTCCTATTTTTTTCACACTACTCATTAAATAACTTTATTTAATGACTTAAAACGGCTTCTAAGACTAACCGGTTTATGATACAATCATAGAAAATAGGGATCTAAGGCCAGAGTATTAAATGAATAATTCTTAACTATTGTAAATAAACTTAAATACATCAGACAATCAACCACAAAGGAAATTCTATGAAAACTTATGAAAAGCTCTATCATTTATTATTAGCACAAAATAATGATTTCATCAGTGGAGAACAGCTAGCACAGAAACTAGCTGTTTCTCGGACAGCCGTTTGGAAATCTATCAAAACTCTTGAGAGCAAGGGACTAGTTATCGATTCCTTAAAAACCCGAGGCTATCGTCTAGTTCAGGGTGATCTACTTCTACCAGAGGTCATCGCACAAGCAACGGGAATAGCTGTCCACCTTAAAGAAGACTCCGCTTCAACCCAAGAGGATGCTAAAGAAGGGATACAAAAGGGACAATCTGCCCCCGCTCTTTATGTAGCTCCTAATCAACAATCTGCACATGGCCGCTTTGAACGCCCCTTCTTCTCCCCAGAAAATGGTGGTATCTACATGTCTCTCCACCTCCAGCCCAATATTACTTATGACAAAGCACCGGCCTACACTCTCATGACAGCTGCGAGTATTGTCAAAGCTATTTCTAGGCTCAGTGGCAAGGACTGCCAAATTAAGTGGGTTAATGATATTTATCTAGGGCAAAAAAAACTAGCAGGTATCCTAACAGAAGCCATTACCTCCATTGAGACAGGTTTAGTAACTGATGTTATCATCGGTGTTGGCTTAAACTTTTTTGTCCCCCAGTTTCCAGCTGAACTGACTGAAAAAGCCGTCAGCCTTTTTACCAGCCAGCCTGACATTAGCCGTAACCAACTGATTGGGGAAATTTGGAAGATCTTCTTTGAAACGCCAGAGAAGGATCTCCTCAAAGTCTATAAAGAAAAATCACTCGTTCTAGGTAAACGAGTGTCCTTTGTAGAAAATCATGTTAGCTATGCAGGCCTAGCTCGTGACCTTACAGACAGTGGACAGCTAGTCGTACAACTGGATAATGGCAAAGACAAAGTCCTAAATTCTGGTGAAATCAGTCTTTCTTCTTGGGAGACTTAGGAAGGGACTTGAGCAATTCTTTAAGGAGCCGATCAGCCAGATAGGCATTTTGTAAATTACGTATTAGTAGGAAAGCCCAAAAGGCAGCTATCCAAAAATGTCCTGTCAGCAGAGCATCACTGAAAAAATAGCTTTCCAGTGCACACCATAAAGCCATGCTGGTAAACTGTAATCTATTCATATACTTCATTATAGCAAAAAACCATCCAACTGGGTGGTTTTTTGCACAGAAAGAAAATTATAACTATTTAGTGACAATATCCTTCCTTTTTAATCTTCTTCAATATCAATCTTACCAGAGAGAAATTCGAAACCATCCGGAATAAGTCCTTCTTGCGAAGTTTCTTCTTCTACTGCTGTTTCTTCCTTTGAACCTCGCATTTTTTGAGCAAATTCCGTACGAATTTCTTCAAAATCAGCTTTTGGTACTGCCATGATTTGGGGCGAGAAGCCAGCAGCCTGACTCATGATATTACCAAAGACAGTATTTAAATCTGTCCTTTTCATAGCCTGTTCAGCATTGAAGGCAGCCTGAAAAGCTAAGATTGCATTCTCACTGTTGGCTAAAACAGGCTCCGATCCCAGCAACAAAGCTCTATCCTGCGGACCAATAGAATCCAAAATTTCATTCCAAGAGCTTTTCAAGGCATCCAAATACTGACGAGACTGTTGACTATCTGCTACGGTTTCTTCCATTATGGTTAGAATCTTAGCCTTATCAACCTTAAAGGTAAAGCTTGTTTTAACCCTGGGCTTACTAGTCAAAGCAGGAAGAGCCGTGTCTGCTTGAGCTACCTGCTCCTTGAGCTGGGCAACTTCTTGTCTTAACTGTTTAAGTTCGACTTCTAACTCTTCTGAGATGTCAGTCCTATCAGAATGTTGGACATGTTCAGCTAGTCTCATCGTTAGCATTTCTGCATAGATCTTAGGCTGGGTGCCATTCTTAATTTCAGGTAGATAGTCTGTTACTGTCTCAATCATAGCAAAAACACGTTCTTGAGGAAGAGCTATATTATCCTGAAAGACTCGGCTAGTTCGTTGAACCTCTCCTCCTACCTGAACCATCAGTATGTCTCGTAGGTAACCTAGCAGGTCTGTAGCGAGGCGACTCATACTCTTGCCACTGTCAAAAATGACTTGCAAGTTTTCCAAAGCAGCTAAACTATCGTGCTCTGCCAACTTAGCGACATAATCATCTAGAGCTTGCTGGCCGACACTGCCTGTAATTTCCTCGGCAATAGCTTCAGTTATCTGGTTGTCAGTAGATAAGCTAAGGGCCTGATCCAGAATTGACAAAGCATCCCGCATCCCGCCCTCAGCTTGGCGGGCAATCAGTGTCAGTGCTTCATGTTCATAGGCAATCTTTTCACGCTCTAAAATATCGGACAGATGCTGACGGATAGCTACCTGTTTGATAGCCTTAAACTCAAAACGCTGAACTCGAGACAGAATAGTTGCGGGAATCTTATGCAATTCCGTAGTAGCTAGAATAAAGACAACATTCTCAGTCGGCTCCTCTAAAGTCTTAAGTAAAGCATTGAAAGCCCCTGTTGAAAGCATGTGAACTTCATCAATAATATAGACCTTGTGGGTTGCTCGGCTCGGCGCATAAGTTGACTTATCGCGAATTTCCCGAATCTCATCAACACCATTATTAGAAGCGGCATCAATTTCAATGACATCTTCCAAACTGCCTTCTGTAATATCGCGGCAGATATCACAGGTGTTGCAGGGCTCGCCATCCACCTGATTAGGGCAATTCATGGCCTTAGCAAAAATTTTAGCAACACTGGTCTTACCGGTTCCGCGGGGACCTGAGAAGAGATAAGCATGGCTGATTTTCCCAGAAGCTACGGCCTGCTTAAGCGTTGTTGCCACTACTTCTTGTCCAATTAGTTCACCAAAGCTCTGGCTGCGGTATTTACGATAAAGCGCCTGATACATTACTTTCCAACTCCAAACATGGCAAAATCCCATTCTGTCTTATCCACAAGAATGGCAACAAACCTCTCCAGATAGTCCTG
Organism: Streptococcus dentasini; assembly: GCF_053206945.1. NCBI lineage: Bacteria > Bacillati > Bacillota > Bacilli > Lactobacillales > Streptococcaceae > Streptococcus > Streptococcus dentasini. The sequence continues at coordinate 42,766 of NZ_JBRUHS010000001.1, read as the reverse complement.
ATCAATTTCATCGTAATCACTGACAAGCGAAGAGTCGAGGTCTAAAACACCTAATAAGCGGTCCTTATGGTACATGGGAACAACAATTTCTGACATGGCAGCCGAATCACAAGCAATATAATTAGCATGCTTGGTTACATCTTGAACAAGCAAAGTTTCATTTTTTTGAGCAGCTTCGCCACAAACCCCTTTTCCAAGAGCGATATGAACACAGGAAACATGTCCTTGAAAAGGGCCTAAAATCAACTCACTACCATCATACAGATAGAACCCCGTAAAGACCGAGTTAGGCAGTCCCTGACGCAGGAGAGCCGAGGCGTTGGCCAGATTAGCAAGGGCGTTAGTTTCACCTTCTAATAAGGCTTCTAACTGCGCTAAAAGTAAATCGTATTGTGATTTTTTTTCTACATTTGTCATAGGGTTATTATACCAAAAAAGATTGAGCCGGGCGAATTTAGAGGTGCAAAAGAAAGGGAAAACTCTTGAAACCTGCTGGCGCTAGACAGGAAAATCGAGCCTTTGAATTTTAGTTTTGACGCTAGATCAGCAAATAATCCCCCTTCAGTAGAGACACTAAAATTTGACAGCCATAATGCTTTTATATCATTACTTTATGAGCTTAATAAGACTGTCTTATTTCTTATTTTTGCTTTTTAAGGGCGTCATATCCTACTTTATTAAATTTAAAATAAATTCTCTTGCAAAAATAGTCTGTCTCAAAAATCAAAATTTCCAAAGGGCTTCTATTTTTCTGTCGGAAATTGTCCCCCAGCAAAATCCTTATTGCTATCTTATTCAATTAAACTCAAACGGCACAACTGAGTGAAAAAGAAAAATCCACCTAGAATTTCCAAGAATCCACTGGTGAATTTCCCAATTTCATTTTACTTGCCGTGAAAAGGTTCGTGTAAATCTAATTAATAATATTCGCCTTGGCGATAATTCCATGAGTTAAAGATATCTGATAAGTTCATCATGATCTTATCAATGTCCAGACCTTTGCGAATAACGACAGGACAGTTGTCAATTGAGCGACTGCCCTCACCTTGTTCAGGGATCAACTTACCATCTTTATCCACCATAGACACCATGACTCCTTGTTCATAGCGGGTTTCAATTGTCTTATCCGATTGGATTGAAGCTACATAGTCATCAGCCTCAATAACCAAGTCGACTGACGATTCAATGCGTTCACCAATTCCTTCGACTTTACCGCGGTTACCCTTACCTGATGGGTTAGCAGATGAGGCATAAACCATCTTGCCTTCTTTTTCCCACATTTCTTTGGCAATCTGCTCACCTGCAACACCAAACTTGATGACAAAACATGAGGTACCACGGCTGTCAGTCATTAACTCTTCACGCCCATCACCAAAGGCTTGGAGCTTAGCGTAAGCATCTTCACGCCATGGAAGGATACAACCCAGAAGGATATCTTCATCCCAATGTTTTTGGTAGAAGCGTTCAATTTCAGGTGTTAATTGTGCAAGAGCACGAAGTTCGTCCATACTGCCGCAAAGGACAACTCCTGGTTTATTGCGATTACGGTTTTTAGCTTCAAACTTGCGTTCCAAACCAGCCTTATCACTGGTCATAATGATGTAACCAACCTTTGTTGGGGTTACAATACAACCACCATCGCCTTTAAGAATTTCAAGGCCTTCTTGGTTAAGGCTTCCATCCCATTGAACATGTTTAGTCATAAAATAGTTTCTCCATCTAAATCAATTATCGACCTGACCATTTTAGCATGAAACAGGTCCTTTTTCAAGTAATTTTCTGAATTTTCAAATACCAATTCTGATTCAACCTTGCCAGTAACTCGGACGATTTCTCTCGTATTCAGCAATCAACTCTTCGTACTGAAGTGTAATACCGATATCGTCCAGTCCATTTAGGAGTTTGTGTTTCCAATCACCATCGATCTCAAAGCTGAACTCACCGACGGGGGAATTGATCTTTTGTTCATAGAGATCAACCGTCACTTCATCCGTCGGAGACAGTTCTGCTAGTTTTTGGCGAACCTCAAGTGGCTGAACGATAGGCAAAATTCCATTGTTGAGGTCGTTGTTGTAGTGAATATCACCGAATGAGCCGGCGATAATCACTTTAAAACCATAATCAGCCAAGGCCCAGGCCGCGTGCTCACGCGATGACCCAGCACCAAAGTTGTCCCCTGTGATCAGGATTGTCGCCTTGCGGTAGGGGGCAGTGTTGAATACAAAGTCCGGATTTTCTGTGTAGCTATCATCTAGATAACGCCACTCATACATGAGGTACTTACCAAAACCTTTCTTATCAATCAGCTTGAGGAATTGCTTGGGAAGTATTTGGTCAGTATCAATATTATCATTCATTAAAGGAACTGTTGTCCCTGTATAGACTGTAAATTTTTCCATAAATTAATTATTCGCTGGTTCTTAGCCAGCCCATCCTTTACTGTGCTTCTGAAAGTTGACGGACATCGACAAAACGACCTGCAATTGCAGCTGCAGCCGCCATGGCAGGGCTACAGAGATGAGTTCTAGCACCTACACCCTGACGATCCTCAAAGTTACGGTTGCTGGTTGATGCTGCATGAACTCCAGATGGGACCTTGTCAGGGTTCATCCCCAAACACATCGAACAGCCTGGATCGCGCCATTCAAAACCAGCATCCATAAAAATTTTATCCAGACCTAGATCTTCTGCCGCTCGCTTAACTGGCCGTGATCCTGGAACCACAATAGCCGTTAGATTCGGAGCAATATGTTTACCCTTAACAAAATCTGCCGCTACCTTGAGGTCGCTGAGACGGGCATTAGTACAAGAACCCAAAAAAACATAACCGAGCTCAATATCTTTAATGTGTTCACCTGGTTTAAGATCCATATAATTATAGGCACGCTCATCATTCATATCACGAATCTCAGGGAAAGGTTGATCATAAGCCACACCCATGGATGGATTAGTGCCCCAGGTTACCATAGGAGCAAGCTCTGAAACATCCACCTCAATGATTTTGTCATATTTAGCATCAGGATCTGATACTAAAGTCTTCCAATCCGCTACAGCTGCTTCAAAATCTTCACCTTGAGGTGCTTCTGGACGCCCCTTGACATAATCAAAAGTAGTTTGATCTGGATTCATAATCCCCATCTTTGAGCCAAATTCAATAGACATGTTGCAGATGGTCATACGTTCTTCCATGCTCAAAGCCTCTACGGCTTCACCAACATACTCAACAACATGGCCGACACCGACGGCTACCCCATACTGGGCAATAAGAGCTAGGACATAGTCTTTCGAATAAACGCCCTTTTGCGGCTTCCCGATAAAGCGGACCAAAAGTTTCTTAGGCTTTACCTGCCAGATGGTTTGGGTCGCAAAAACATGCTCAACCTCGGTCGTACCGATACCAAAGCCAATGGCACCAAAAGCGCCATGAGTAGCTGTGTGGCTATCACCACAGACGATAAATTTCCCAGGCTGAGTACGGCCGCTTTCTGGCCCAACCATATGGACAATCCCCTGATTTTCGGAGCCATGAGGGGCGTGGGGAATCCCAAATTCTTTAACATTACGCGCCAAGGCATCCATTTGGGCTTTGGAAATAGCGTCACGAATATCATAGATATTAACTGTCGGCACATTATGATCAAAGGTTCCAAAAGTCAAATCCGGCCGGCGTACTTGACGATCAGCTTCGCGCAGGCCATCAAAGGCCTGGGGACTAGTTACTTCATGGATATAATGCTGATCCACATACATCAGCTGGGGCTCACCTTCATGTCCCGTAATGACATGACGTTCCCATACCTTATCAAATATTGATTTTCCACTCATTTTACATACTCCATAGGACATAAATAATCACTGCATCAATAAGCAGTCCCAAATACCAACAAATTCTAAAATACCATTTTAAGATTTTGTGACGAAAGAGTCTGGCAGCTAGATAGGAACCGATGCCTGCTCCTGTTAAGCTCATAAAGAGCAAGCTCCTTTCAGAAATTCGCCAGTCCCCTCTCACAGCACGCCTTTTATCCAAACCGTAAAGACTAAAAGCAATGATGTTCCATGCCAATAAGAGACCAGCAACAGTAACAATAACCATACTTTTACAGATTAGCGATAATGGCGGCTGTCATCTGAGCCGTATCGGCATTACCACCTAAATCACGCGTAAAAATACCTTGAGCAAGAGTCTTATCCACTGCTGCTTCAATCATATCAGCCCCCTTTATCTCACCAAAAGAATCCCGCAGCATCATAGCGACAGATAAAATCATGCTGATTGGATTAGCAATCCCCTGACCAGCAATGTCGGGCGCTGACCCATGGATGGGCTCATAGAGGCTAGGACCATTTTCTGAATGGCTAGCCGATGGCATAACACCAAGTGTCCCAGGTAGGACACTAGATTCATCAGAAAGAATATCACCAAACAGATTTTCCGTTACAACCACATCGAAGCGGGCAGGATCAGTAATCATCAGCATGGCTGCACTGTCCACTAACTGATGCTCCAGCCTAACATCAGGATAATCTTTGGCAAGATCATCAGCCACTTTACGCCAAAGCTTAGAGGTCGCAAGCACATTTTGTTTGTCAATACTGGTTACTTTTTTACTGCGGTTTCGTGCGATATCAAAGGCTTTGCGCAGAATACGACGGATTTCTTCTTCTGAATAATCATTGATATCACGCGCTTTTGCTTCCTCAAGAATGTGTTCCCCAAAGTAGATTCCACCCGTCAGCTCGCGTACTACAACAAAATCAACACCTGCAATACGCTCGGGTTTAAGAGGAGATAGGTGCTTGAGCGCATCAAAAATTTTTACCGGACGGATATTAGCAAATAGATTAAGCTCCTTACGCAGGGCTAATAACCCCTGTTCCGGTCGGACAGGTGCTGTATCATATTGAGGGGCACCAATAGCAGCTAGGAGGATAGCATCTGCCTGACGGCTGGCTGCAAGGGTCTCTTCCGGCAATGGCTGCCCCTTAGCATCAATGCCAGCACCACCAAAGAATTGAGCGTCAATGTTGTAAGCAAAGTCTGTTTTATGAGCAACAGCTTCAAGAACCTTCAATCCGGCAGCCATAATTTCAGGACCAATACCATCACCAGCTAGAGTTACAATGTTTTTCGTCATACTATCTCCCTTTTACATGTCTTTTTCTGACAGACGCCGGCCAATTTCTCCAGCATTTTCCTTTTGAACAAAGACATTGGCATTCACATAAGCTATACTACTAGCCTTCATAACATCAAAATCAATACCAGAGGCGTTGAAAATCGTACCCGTATCAACATTCTCAACAGAAACTGCAACACGAGCTTGAGCATCAATACCATCTGTGATGGCATCAATACTGTAGCTGAGTAGTTTAACGGTTTGATTAAAGAACTTATCAATAGCATTAAAGGCGGCCTCAACAGAACCCTTGCCATTAGCAACGACATCAACCTGCTCGTCGTCGATGTTGGTCATGGTTACGACGGCTGTTACAGTATCATCATTGTTTGAGGTTAATTTCAGATCATCAAAATGGAAGCCTTCCGGATTAGCAACATCGTTGCCTTCCACTAAGGCGATGATGTCTGCATCTCGGATATCGTGCTTCTTATCTGCTAATTTTTTAAATTTGGCAAAGAAGGTGGTAATTTCCTCTTCAGCAAAATCCAGCTCCAACTCTTTAAGTTTCTCAACAAATGCATGACGGCCCGACAACTTACCAAGCGGCAGGGAGCTTTGCTTAACCCCAACCAGCTCAGGGGTAATGATTTCATAGGTCAATGGATTCTTGAGCACACCATCTTGATGAATGCCAGATTCATGAGAGAAAGCATTGCCACCGACCACAGCTTTGTTTTTAGGTACAGGGATACCTGAGAAGCGCGATACTATAGCAGAAGTATTCACTGTTTCATTAAGAATAATATCGCTAGTTGCATTAAAATAATCTTTACGAATATTGAGGGCTACTGCAACTTCCTCTAGCGCTACATTCCCTGCTCGCTCTCCAATACCATTGATGGTCCCTTCAACTCGACCGGCTCCATTTTTAATAGCAGCCAAGGTATTGGCTGTAGCCATACCGAGATCATCATGGCAATGGGGACTAAAAATGATATCGCGATCAGACTTGATATTTTCAATGAGGTATTCAAAAATATGTCCAAATTCGGTCGGTGTCGTGAACCCCACAGTATCCGGAATATTGATGTAGGTTGCTCCAGCATCTACGGCAGTCTGTACTACCTCCAAAAGATAATCCAGCTCCGTTCGTGTGGCGTCTTCTGGTGAGAACTCCACGACATCAAAATACTGGCGAGCATAGGAAACGTGCTCTTTAATGACGTCCAAAATTTCTTCTTTAGATTTTTTCAGCTTAAATTCACGATGGATAGGACTTGTCGCAATAAAGACATGGCACTGAGGATATTTCGCATCTTTCAAGGCCTCATAGCAAGCATCAATATCCGACTTAACTGAACGAGCCAAACCTGTTACAGCTGTAGTTGTCATGGCAGCTGCAATCTGTTTAACAGCTTCAAAAGAATCCGGACTAGCTGCAGGGAATCCTGCTTCAATAGCAGAAATGCCCCATTTTTCCAGCTGCTTAGCAATGGCTACCTTTTCTTTTACTGAAAAGTTAACCCCTGGAGTTTGTTCACCATCGCGCAGGGTGGTGTCAAGAAATTCTACTTTATGCATAGACTTACCTCTCTTTTTAATAAATCAGTAAAACGCACCTTAAGCTCTCCGTATGAAATTAAGTTCATTAAAATTTACCCTTATTTTCACCCTTTTGGTACTTTTTAAGGATGAGATGCTCACTGGCCTGTTTTTTTAATAAGATAAATAAAAACACCTCGCACCAAGCGAGATGTTTTCATGAATCCCGCTTGGTAAGCCAAACAGGACTAATGCTTTTGCACTAGCCCTCATTCCTCAACAACAAGACTGTCATAGGTTGTGAGATCATTTGACTTTTTCCCTTCGATGTTTCTTGCTTAATATCCTATCCTATTCTAAAAGGAAAGTCAAGTGTTTTTAGAAATTTTCTGAAAAATCGGATAATTATATCTCGATAAAAGTTCTAAAATAAAGCTAGCGGCTGGCAAATATTTCAAACATCTAGGTGCGAAGGTGTGTATAGCTATCACAAACCGTTTAACAGACAGAGGGTCTCTAAAGTTAACAGCTTTCCAATAAGATCCCACCTTGTCCGCTGTTAATAGTTAGTTACCCAAGATACTGGCAATCTTAGTATTGATAAGGTCGATAGCCACAAGGTTTGATACTCCTTCTGGGATAACAATATCAGCATAGCGCTTTGTCGGCTCAATGAACTGGTGATACATGGGCTTGACCACACTGGTATATTGTTCAATGATACTATCTAAACTGCGGTCGCGCTCTTCCATATCCCGTTTAATACGGCGAATGATACGAATATCATCATCTGTATCAACGAAAAGTTTAATATCCATGAGATTGCGCAAGCGCTCATCCTCTAATACTAGAATCCCCTCCACGATAAAAACATCCTGCGGCTCTTGCCGATAGGTTTGCTCACTGCGTGTATGCTGGGTATAATCGTAAATCGGTATATCTACTGGTCGCCCCGCCTGCAGTTCCCTGATATGCTCAATCATAAGGTCAGTATCAAAAGCCAGAGGATGGTCATAATTAGTTGAAACTCGTTCTTCAAAGGTCAGGTGAGACTGATCCTTATAATAGGAATCATGCTCAATCATCGCAATTTTGGAATCGGGAAAGTGATTCAAAATCGCTCGTGAAACACTGGTTTTTCCACCACCAGAACCACCAGTGACGCCAATAATAATCGTTTTTTTGCGCATGCTTTTCTCCAAAACTTTTAATTAAAAATCAACTTCCCTATTATACCCTAAAAGATGGTATAATTAAAGCCGACATTAAAGAATAAAGGAAGTATAATGACCATCAAACTCCCACTAGTACTGCAAGAAAAGTGTCAGCAAAAAGATATCACTGATTGGACACCTATCCAGAAGCAAGCGTTTCAGCCGATAAAGAGCGGTGCTAACTTTTTAGGAATCAGCCCAACTGGAACGGGAAAAACCCTAGCCTACCTTCTGCCGCTCCTCTTAAAAATAGATAGACTGAAAAGTCAACAAGTCTTAATTTTAGCACCAAACACTGAGTTGGCTGGACAGATTTTTGAGGTTGTCAAAGATTGGGCAGAACCTGTAAAGATTTCCGCCCAGCTTTTCATCTCTGGTTCCAGTCAAAAAAGACAGATTGAACGCCTCAAAAAGGGACCGCAGATTTTAATTGGCACTCCAGGACGAGTCTTAGAATTGATCAGGCTGAAAAAAATCAAGATGATGAATGTAGACACCATCGTCTTGGATGAGTTTGACGAACTTCTTAGTAATTCCCAATACCAATTTGTCAGTAAGATTTCCCACTATGTCCCTCGCCAGCACCAGATGATTTACATGAGTGCGACGTCTAAAATTGATCGGCAGGAGCTGGCTGAGGATACTCTGGAGATCAATCTGAGTGATCAAAGTCTAGACAATATCCATCACTATTATCTCCAAGTAGATAAACGTCAACGCCTAGAAATCCTGCGCAAGCTGTCCAATATTCCTGAATTTCGCGCCTTGGTCTTTTTCAATAACCTCTCCGACTTAGGAGCCAGTGAAGAACGCTTACAATTTAATGGTGCTTCTGCCGTTTCTTTGGCTAGCGACGTTAATGTCAAGTTCCGAAAAATTATCTTGGAGCGCTTCAAAAATCAGGAGATTTCCTTGCTATTGGCTACTGATATAGTAGCACGCGGTATTGACATTGAGAATCTAGAAACCGTTGTCAATTTCGATCTTCCTCGGAATAAAGATGTCTATACCCACCGGTCAGGACGCACCGGGCGAATGGGGAAGAATGGTACAGTAATCACCTTTATTAGCCATCCAGAGGATTTAAAAAAACTGAAAAAATTTGCTAAGGTTCAAGAAATTAATTTGAAAGATCAGACCTTTTATATTAAATAGCCTTAACTTTTTTCTGTCTTAATAAGTATCACAGATCTTAAACGCTCTTCTCAACCAAGATCTGTGAGCCAGATAAGGGACTCTACAGCAAAAGAAGCTGGGCGAAACTCGTCCAGTATTTTTGTTTTAGAATAACCTCTTACCCCTACACAGGTCATTGGGTACTTTAGCACCGCTGAACCACTGCTGGCTGGCTTTCCTTGTACCAGAAGATCAAAGGGAAAAACCTAAACGAATGCAATGAACATCGTTCATCTCACTTTCAACCTCCAAAGGCTCCCCGAACCTTATGGGATGGCTACTGTTCGTCTGATCTCCACTTTTACAGTTGGTTAGGATAGCCGCTATTACTTGTATAGCAGGGTATAAGGATATCCAACCAACCACTGCGCCTAGCAAATAAAATTAACCAAAAAAATAAGGCTGAGACCTTTTGTCTCAACCTCGGGAAATAGAACTGGCAAAACAAATGTCAAAAACAGTCTGAGGCTAGACTGTTTCAGGCAACAACTAAAAATGAACATTTGTTGATAGCCCTTTTGTTATTTTTTGGTTGATCCCACTCCCTTTTCTTATATAAGTTAGTATTTCCTTCGCTAATTTAGATCCCTTAGAGGCGAGAAGACAATTTTCTCAATATCATTAAGATAAACTGACAGAGCTTGCTGTGCCTCAAGATAAGATTTCAAAAGACTATTGTCTTCAAGCTTTTGTCCAAGTTCTTCAATCTTTTTTTGATCTGATTCACTAGGCATTTGACCAGACTGCATAGCAGTGTAAATTTGTTCTTGAAAGGCTGAAAACTCTGTAAATAAAGTTTTTGCTTCCTCATTAGCATCAATTTGGGCTTTCTGGTCAACTAGAGTTTGGTATTCCGGTAGCGCACGAATGCCACGTTCAAGTTCATTGGCTAGGTCATAAATATTTGCAGTCATTTCTGTTTTCTCCTCAATCTATTGTTACTGTATAGTCTGAACCTTTATTAATAAGGATCAGGGCCTGTTCTTGGTCTTTTTGATTTTTAAAGGTAATCTGTAAGATACCATTGATATCTTCTCGGTTTTCTTCATTGATACGAATATTCATGACGGAAATGCCACGCAGCAGTTCCATAACTTTTAAAATGCTGTCTTCTTCATCGGGAATGGTAACATAGAGGTCAAAACCACTGTCTATCCCACCTTTTTTATGGATTTCCATAGCTTTGCGAGTCAAGCGAGCCTGATTAAAAAATTGCCAAATTGCCTCTTCATCACCTTTTTCAATACGATCTGCTACCGTATCCAAGCGTTGTTTAAAGTCAGCAATCCGACCGAGAACGGCCTTTTTATTAGTCAGCAGAATACTGCTCCACATTCCAGGTTCACTTTCAGCAATCCGAGTCATATCCCGAAAACCACCAGCAGCAAAATGATTCGTCATCTCATGATCTTGCGCATAATCCCCAGCTTGCTCCATAAGACTGGCAGCCAAAACATGGGGAAAGTGGGAAATTTGACTCGTCACACAATCATGCTCCTCAGCATCTATCTCGATAAAACGCGCATGCAGACCACTTAATATCTTCTTTAGGTCAACAATCGTTTGCGGTCGGGTTAAAGCAGTAGGCGTGAAGATATAATAAGCATTTTCAAAGAGGTTGATATCCGCCGCAATAGCTCCAGATTTATGTGAACCAGCCATAGGATGAGAACCTACAAATTGGACTGGACAATTGGCTAAATAAGATTCAGCAGCAGCAACGATATCTCTCTTAGTTGAGCCGGCATCTGTGATAATCACATTGTCCTTAAGTCTCAGTTCAGCTAATTCCTTAATAAAACCAATCGTTTGCTTAATGGGAACAGCTAGAATAATGATATCTGCTCTTGGTGCAAATTCAGCAAAATTTGCTGTTGCCTCATCGACTATACCGCGCTCCAGAGCAACGTTACGAGATTTATCTGAGCGATTGTAGCCCAAAACAGTGTAGTCAGGGTGACCACGTTTGATGCCTAGAGCAATTGAACCGCCAATCAGTCCAAGGCCGGCTATATAAATTGTTTTCGTCATGATTCTCCCTTTTTTCTGTTGCCTTTTTCCTAATGCTTGCTACTTATTATTTTTTGTTCCAATGCCAAAAGGTATCGCTTACGCTCAATACCACCGCCATAACCGCCTAAATCACCATTTGCAGCAATGACGCGATGGCAAGGAATCAAAATTGAAATTTGATTGGCACCGTTGGCATTCCCAACTGCCCTTACTTTATCAGAATCACCTAGAGACAGGGCCAAATCCTTATAAGACCTTGTTTCACCTACAGGAATTTCCTGCAGCAGTTTCCAAACTGAACGCTGAAAGCCTGTCCCTCTTTGATATAGTGGAATTGTGAAATCAGCAGAAAGCCCTTTAAAATAGTCCTCTAATTCTTTTTTTAACTGCTCTAAGATCATGTTGTGACCATGAATGATACGAGCATTTTGTTGCTGACGCAATTTTTCAAGTTCTTTTTCCAAGCCCCTGCGATTATCAAATTCTAAGAGGTAAAGATAGTTGTCATCAGCAAGAGCAAGCATGCGACCTATTGGAGTCATGATAAAAGAGGCGGTGATAACTATAACATCCGTTTTTTTAGCAGGGTTCCCCATAATTTTCGTAAAAGCATCATTAAAGCCACTAGATGATTGGTAACCCATTGCTAGCTGCTGGTCAATAACTTTTGAGCCTTCTTGGATTTCTTTGAAAGCTAATCCCATTCGACGAGATCTGGCATACTGCACAAAGGTCATGTGATAATAATCTTTAAATTTTCGTCTTGCTGTAGCAGAATGTAACCCCAGCTCTCTAAAGTCTTCTTCCCGCCAATGTTTTTCTGGGTCGCTTTCTACCGCATCCACTAAAACCTTTATATCATCAGGTATTTGTTGGGGATAAGACAAAGGACAGCAGATTTTACAGGGACGATATCCCGCAAGCAAGGCCTCTTCAGCAGTGCGATAAAAAAGACAATTTTCAAATTTGGGTTTTCTAGCACGGCAAGTCGCATGGCAAAAGACACCTGTCGTTTTGATAGCTGCAAAAAAGATGCCATCAAATTGTATGTCTCGCTCAACAAGGGCACGGTAATAGCGATGGGTTAAAGTGTTATCGGTAATCATTTATCAAACTCCTTCAGCTGTACGATCATTTTATTTTATGATAACGCAATGAAGGTGAATTTGCCTCCGAAAAATGAACAAGTATTTACCGGAGGAATACCACGATTAAAAGTTCTTCACATAATCGCGATGGCGTGCCACTGCTTCTTTAAGTTCTTCCATGTTGTCCGATGAGAATTTTTCCAAGATTTCATCAACCAAAACTGTTGCGACAACAGCCTCCATGACAACACCAGCTGCAGGTAGAGCAGTTGGATCAGAACGTTCAACCGTAGCCTTATAAGGCTCATGTGTCTCGATATCAACTGACATCAGCGGTTTATAGAGAGTCGGAATGGGTTTCATGACACCGCGGATGACAAGAGGTTGACCATTAGTCATCCCGCCCTCAAAACCACCTAGATTATTGGTTCTGCGGGTATAACCCTCTTCTTCATTCCAGAGAATCTCGTCCATAACTTGGCTGCCGCGCAAATAACCGTCCTTAAAGCCAAGGCCAAACTCAACGCCTTTAAAGGCATTGATTGAAACAACCGCTTGGGCAATCTTGGCATCTAGTTTGGTATCCCATTGCACATAGGAGCCCAGTCCAACCGGAACACCGCCAACGACCGTCTCAATAACACCGCCGATGGTGTCGCCTTCTTTTTTTATCTGGTCAATGTAATCTTTAATTTCTTGTTCACGCTCTTGGTTGACAATTGATACTTGCGACTTGGCCGCTAACTCTTTGATTTGCGAGACGCTCAGACCATCGGGCACATCAATTTCCTTGCCGCCAAAGACCACAACATGATTAGCAATTTCAATACCCAATTCGGCTAGTATACGTTTAGCTACTGCTCCAACTGCGACTCGCATGGTCGTTTCACGGGCACTCGAACGTTCCAAAGAATTGCGTAGATCGTCAAAGCGGTACTTGATACCACCGACTAAATCTGCATGCCCAGGCCGTGGATGGGTAATCTTTCGTTTGGTCTTGAGGCGCTCCTCAATATCTTCTGCGGACATAATATCCAGCCACTTCTGGTGATCCTTATTAAGGACATCCATTGTAATTGGAGCACCGGTGGTTTTTCCATGGCGAACACCTGAGGTAAAAACGATCTGGTCGCTTTCTATTTTCATGCGCCCACCGCGACCATAGCCACCTTGACGGCGTCTAAGATCAGTATTTATATCCTCCGCTGCTAGGGATAAACCTGCAGGTACGCCTTCAATAATAGCCGTTAGACGTGGACCGTGTGATTCACCTGCTGTTAAATATCTCATTTACTTCACCAAATAATCTTTCATCTCAGCCAAGGGGATTTGATTAACAGCAGCCTGTCCAATTTTAGGAAGGATAACTGTCTTAATGCTATTTCCCCGTGCTTTTTTATCATGGGTTAAAGCAGTGTAAAGCTCTTCAACCTCCCACGGTTCGTGGTCAATTGGCAGTCCAAACTTGATACACATATCGGCAATCTGTTGCGTAATACCTGCGGGCATCAATCCTTTTTGTTCGGCTACCCGCGATAACTGTACCATTCCAATAGCAACAGCTTCCCCGTGCATCACCTTACCATAGCCTGCTGTTTGCTCAATGGCATGACCGATAGTATGACCAAAGTTAAGGTACATACGAACGTCGCCTTCAAATTCATCTTCAACTACAATTTTACGCTTAACATCGCAGGAATGATATATGATAGATTCCGCATGCTCTAAGATAGATTGAGTTGTCCCTGACATAGTCTCCAATTCCTGCCAAAGCTCCACGTCATTGATAAGACCATACTTAATGACCTCTCCCATTCCCTCGATAAGCTCACGTTTTCCTAGAGTCTGCAGCGTATCAGGGTCAATGAGTACACCATCTGGCTGAGCAAAACTCCCCACAATATTTTTAGCCAAGGGAGTATTGACCCCCGTTTTTCCACCAATAGAAGAGTCTACCTGTGCTGTCAGACTAGTTGGGATCTGCAGAAAGTGGATACCGCGCATATAGGTAGAGGCGATGAAACCAGCCAAATCTCCCGCAACACCGCCGCCTAAGGCAACAATACCATCGCTGCGGGTCATTCCCTGCTTAATGAGAAACTCATAGGCTTTTGTAGCTGTGGTCAGGCTCTTGCTGGCTTCTCCTTCCAAGAAATCAAAAACGCAAACTTCAAAACCAGCCCCTTCTAAACCTAGTTTAACCTTCTCAGCATAGAGACGGGCAACATGATTGTCCGTAATAATGGCAATCTTTTGCGGCTGCCAAAGTTCAGCTACCCATATCCCAACTTCGCTAAGAGCACCTCTTTTGATCACAATATCATAGGGATTATGTGTTAAATCTACATGTAATTTCATCCTGCGCACCTCTCACTCAATGCTTAAACGTCGTAGCGCTTTGTCAACTCCTGCCAAATAGTATCGGTCGGCATTGTTTCACCCGTCCAAAGCTCAAAAGCCTTAGCAGCCTGATACAGGAGCATCCCCAGACCATTGGTCGCCTTAAGTCCTTTGCTGCGAGCATATTTTAGAAAGGGAGTTTCAAAAGGCTGATAAATAACATCAGCTACACGTAAACCATCTGGCAAGAACGTATCGTCCGCAATGACCATAGATTCTCCGTCCATACCAACACTTGTAGCATTTACTAAAAGATCAGCCTGAGTAATCTTTTCCTGAATAAGAGACTGGTTCTCAATAGGGAAAACTTCGATAGCAGCTCCCGTTGCTTGAGCATAGCGCTCTGCCTGACTGCGAGTATCTTCTAGGAAAACTGACTGGTTAAAGATATTGATCTTCTGGACACCATTAAGGGCAGCCTGAACAATAATTGAGGTGGCAGCTCCACCGCCTCCAAGAATGGTCATGGTTTTCTCTTTAACATTAAAGCCATCTCTGGCCAAAGCCATAAAGAACCCATAGCCATCCGTATTGTAGCCGACTAAGCGACCCTTACTATTAACAACTGTATTGACAGCACCAATGAGCTCTGCTGCTTGATCTAACTCATCTAAAAAAGGGATAACCGCTTGCTTATAAGGCATAGAAAGGTTAATCCCAAACATGTCGTAGCGACGGACATTTTTAACAGACTCCTCCAAGTCTGCCTCAGGAATATCCCAGGCTACGTAGACCCCATTAATGCCCGTCGCATCAAAGGCCCAATTATGAATAAAAGGTGAAATAGAATGCTTGATGGGCTGTGCGACTACAGCCGCCAGCCGTGTATGTCCGTCAATCTGCATCGAGAATCTCCCTTATCTTATATATATCTGTTAAAGCTAATTGACCCGGTGCACTGCCCTCTTCAACGCTGGCAAAGGTCCAGCTGGACCCCATCAAATCACCAGCTATACGTGAAATTTGGCCAAGTTTTCCTATTGACATGGTTGCATAATCTTGTTCCGGGTTAATGACCTTGAAGCCACGTGTAAAATTCATAACATCAAGAACATCTTGTTCATTTCGCGGCATCACTGCAATTTTCACCACACGCGGTGTCAAAGCTGTCAGCTCTGATATAATACTCATGAGATTATCCGGTGTTTCTTGAAAATTATGGTAGGACAATACCAAATTAGGAAAGTCCAGCATCTGAGAGAATACCTCTTGATGGGAATAGTATTCAAAGTCAATATAGTCAGGACGATAAAGAGCTGAAACTTCTTTAATCAGGTTGATATACTCATCATCAGTCAGCGAAATCTGTCCGCCCTCTTTATCGGTCCTTAGTGTAAAAATTATTTCCCTGTCCGGAAATTTTTCAAAAATAGCCGGAGCTACTTCGATAATACTCTCCTTAGGGAGAAAATCTGCCCGCCACTCGATAATATCAGCATGGTCGTATTTAGCGATGTCAATGTTATTAGCCTCGTCTAGGGAACGTGGCATTACTGGAACTACTATCTTCATGATCTTACTACTCTACCTTTATTGTATATACTTTTAAATAATTACTACGCTTATCAGCTTTGTTGACAGCAAAATCAGCAGGCAACTGTTTCAAATTCAGATACCGATGTCCTGCTTTGCCGAAACCTTTTTCTAATTGTTTTTTGAATTGCTCAACCGACATATTTGCAGCATTGGTTGAGGCAATAATAGTTCCGTCGGGATTTAAAATCTCTAGGGCTTGATGCACCAACTTATCATAATCTTTTACAACTGAGAATGTTTGCCCTTTATTACGAGCAAAGCTAGGAGGGTCTAAAACCACAATATCATAGCTCAAGCCCTTGCGCTTGGCATACCTAAAATACTCAAAAACGTCCATTACAACCAACCTATGAGGAGTTAGCTCCAAGTTGTTAGCTTTAAAATGGGCTTCAGACAGCTGGCGTGAACGTTTAGCTAAATCAACCGAAGTGGTTTCCAGAGCTCCTCCCATAGCCGCAGCTACTGAAAAAGCCGCTGTATAAGAAAACATATTCAAGACAGTTTTTCCCATTGCCAAACCGTTAATGAGGCTGGCACGAACTTCATGCTGGTCGAGAAAGATTCCCGTCATCAAACCCTCATTTAAAAAAACCGAATAGGTCACACCATTTTCTATGACTGTGAACGTATCAGGAGCTTCTTGGCCGTATAAATGTGCTGATTCATAATCCAAGCCTTTAAAGCGAATTTTCTCGTAGGCACCTAAAAGCTCAGAGAATACTTCTCGAAAGGCCGCTACAATAATATCCTTCAAGCTGTAAATATAGGGATTATACCAAGAGAAAAGCGCGTAATCCGAATAGCGATCGATAGTCATACCACCGAAGTCGTCACCATCCTGATTAAAGAGGCGGTATGCCGTCGTTAAATTATCCTTTTCGTAGAATTGACGCTTGTTTCTGGCTTGCCTGAAGAGATTGATGAAGAACATCTTATCCAGTTGGACAGTTTGCCGCGAAATAACCCAACCAACCCCCTTATTTTGCGGGGATAGGTAGGCTGTTCCCAGAAACTCTTGCTTGGACGAGTAGAGTTCCAGAACCTGATCTTTTAAAGAAAGTGTTTTGAAATCTTCTCCTTGCAAGAGCTGAATGCCACGGTTAATTTTTTTGACAACCGAGCTATCCACGGTGAGCTTATTCATACTAAGTATTGTACCAAAATTTCAGTAAACTTTCTACCTTGTTTCATATTTAAAATTAAATTTGTGGTATAATGAAAAATGAATTTTTTAGAATAACAGTGATCGAGGATATAGAATGAAAAAGTATTTAAGTCCCTTGAAAAAATTGGGTGGCATTATTAATACGCGTTTAGGCTTTGTCCTAGTCCTGCTCTTTTTCTATTGGATAAAGACTCTGTGGGCTTACGCGATTGATTTTAACCTAGAATTGGAGGATACCCTTCAGACTGTCGTGGCTGTCCTCAACCCTCTTCCTTTGGGACTATTAATTTTAGGGCTTCCTCTCTATTTCAAAAATAGCAAGGTTTTCTATACCCTAGAAGTCCTTATCTACCTCTTTTTAAATATCGTGATTATTGGGAATTCCATCTATTTCCGAGAGTTTACTGATTTCATCACAGTTAATACCTTACTGGCAAGCTCTAAGGCAGCAGCAGGTTTAGGAGATTCGGCAGCCAATCTCTTTGAACTGACCGATCTCTTTTATTTAATTGACTTAATCTTCTTTGCTTATCTATTAATTCGCAAAAAAATTAAATCAGATAGCCGCTACTTCAACAAGCGAGCGAGTTTTGCAGTGACTGCTCTGTCTGCTCTACTTTTTTCTGCTAATCTCTTTGTTGCGGAGGTTATTCGTCCCCAACTCTTGACCCGCGGCTTCTCCAATTACTATGTAGTTCGGGGAATTGGACTGCCAGCCTTTATCACCTACAGTGCTAATCAGACTTATCAAGCACAGAAAGAGCGCAGCTCTGCGACGGCTGATGATCTCAAGGACGTGCAAAAGTATGTTGACCAGAATTATGCAGCTCCTGATAAGAAATATTTTGGCGTTGCCAAGGGACGCAATGTTATCGTCATCCATTTAGAAAGTTTCCAACAGTTCCTGATTGACTATAAATTAAAAGCTGATGGTCAGGAATATGAAGTAACACCTTTTATTAACTCCCTTTACCACTCTCCATCATCTATCTCATTTTCAAACTTTTTTAATCAGGTCAGAAACGGTAAAACCTCTGACGCAGAAACCATGATGGAGACCTCTCTCTACGGTTTAAACAGCGGCTCTTATATGGTTAACTACGGTGGTGACAATACAGCCTATGCCACACCATCTATCCTCGCGCAAAAAGGCGACTATACTAGTGCTGTTTTCCACGGAAATACTGGAAGCTTCTGGAATCGTAACAATACTTATAAACAGTGGGGTTACAATTACTTCTTTGACTCAACTTACTTCCAAAAACAAGACAGCAGTAATTCTTTCCAATATGGTCTTAATGACAAGTACCTCTTTGGGGACTCTATCAAGTATTTGGAACAGCTGCAGCAACCTTTCTACACGAAATTTATTACCGTATCTAACCACTATCCTTACACCAGCTTGAATGGTGAAAAGGATGAACTCGGTTTCCCTTTGGCAGATACAGGTGACGACACCGTTAATGGTTACTTTGCAACAGCTAACTATCTGGACTCGGCTCTTAAGTCCTTCTTTGATTATCTCAAGGCCAGCGGCCTTTATGATAACTCAATTATCGTCCTTTATGGGGATCACTACGGTATTTCAAACGACCGCAACACCAGCCTAGCACCCCTGCTTGATAAGGACTCAGAAACTTGGTCTGACTACGATAATGCTATGATGCAACGAGTACCTTACATCATCAATATACCAGGCTATACTGATGGCTTTGTCAGCGATACTTACGGTGGTGAAATTGACTCTCTGCCAACCTTACTCCATCTTCTCGGTATTGATACTAAAGGATACATTCAAATGGGACAAGATCTTCTGTCACCATCCAACGATCAGCTAGTACCACTTCGTACCCCTGGTTACTACATCACTCCTACTTATACTAGTTATGGGGGTAAGACCTACTATACTCAAACCGGTCAAGAAATCATTAAACCAAATACGGTAACGCAGGCCGATCTCGATAAATTCCGCAAAGCTGTGGCTACTCAACTATCCAACAGTGACACAATCCAAACTGGAGACTTGCTGCGCTTTGCTAATTTCCCTGGCTTGGAAAAAACCGATGCAAGTCAATACTCCTATACCAACTCGCTGAATGATCTCAAAAAGATCAATAAAAAACGAGGGGATAAATCAACCAGTGCCTTCCACCGCAATGGCGACAAGACAACGACCAAACTTTATAAGCCTAAGAGTTACTCTGAAATCCATGGTTCTAATAGCTCCAGCAGTTCAAGCTCTTCCAGCTCCAAGTAGTAGACCATAGATAAGAATAGAGGACTAACAAACCTGTAGTGATTTGTTGGCTCTTTATCGACTGTAGCGGATGATTCACTTCTAGAGAGGACAAGCCTTGTCTTCTCTATTTGTATATTCAAAACAATGAACATTTTGGTTTTGCTGCTTTGATTTTAAAATTTCTTGGGTTCTTTGCGCAGTCTTCAAGGGAAGTGAAGATTTATGATTTATGGGATTGCTTTTATAACTTAACTTCGCGAAACAAACTAAAGACTAAAGTATTAGCAAATAAACCAACAAACTTTCAAGACTGTAGCTGCTCGGCTTTTACAACAGATTCTTGAGTCATAATAAAATAAAGGGAAGGTTTTATCCACTCTTTGGGGATCAGACCTTCCTTTTTGCTTACCCGCTATTCTTAGTTTGACCAATAAAGGCCTAATTCATTCTTTCTTTACTCACTTCCATGCTTGATCTGAACATTGAGAAAAACCATCAGTTTAAGAAATAGACTAGTCATATTAGAAAGCACTCCAGAACTTAGACCATTATACCTAGAAGCAAAAAACAAGAAGCTGAACGACTGAACTGTTTTAGAGTTGCTTCTACTCTCGCTTTTCAAAAACCTTGTAAGGACGGCCAACCTTGGTGTAAATGACATGGCTGTTGAGATATTGCTGCTCTTCCAGATAGGAGACATATTTACGGATGGTAACATGGGAGATTTGGCAGCTATCAGCCAGTTTCTGAATGGTAAAAGGAGCTGGCTGTGCGAGAATTACCTTTTTAATCTTTTGTAGGGTTTCCAAAGATAGTCCCTTATCCAGTTCTGAAACGTCCTGTTTTGCCTGCTTTTCATGGCTACTGATAAGCTGATCAATCTGTTCTTGACCGACAGTGGCCTTGTTTAAATTGGTTCTTTGCCGGATAAAAAGAGCTATGCTTTGCTGAAAGCGCTGATTCGTAAACGGTTTGATTAGGTAGTCAACAACTCCCAGATGGAGCCCTTCCTTAACAGTTTGAGCTTCATTAGCGGCAGTAATCAAGATAACATCGCTATTGCTATGCTGCTTACGGAGATCACTAAGAAGTTCTAAACCACTGCCGTCTTTCAAATGAACATCCAAGAGAATCAGATCAATTTCATAACTTTCCAGCAATTCTTCTGCATCTTGCAAAGAATTAGCCGAATAGATCGCCTCAAACTGACCGCCTTTTTCTAAGTAGTTGCGATGGATAAATTCGACCATAGGATCGTCTTCTACAATGAGTACCTTCATCTGCTTTCCTCCCTGTAGGGTAATACTAAAACAAGCTGAACCAAATCATGGTCTATTTCTAATTCAAAATCAGCCCTATGCTCTTCCAGCATCTGCTGAAAGAAATGATTATCAAAATAGCTCTGCAGCTGTCTATGCTGCTTATTGGGCAGGGTCAAAAGGTAGCATACCGTTAACTGGACATTCTTATAATGAAGCAGCAAAGAGGGCTGAGTAGATAGAACAAACTGCAGGAGGACATGGTGGATATAACGGCAGATATTAATCAAAGCCTTAGTCTCTGCTTCGTTTTGACTGGCCGGAATTTCAGATGAAATTTCAATCACTAGCGGTGTTTTACGCTCCATAAATTTTTGGCGTTCACCATTCAAAAAACCTGCAATCTGAGGATTTCCAACCAAAAAAGGCAGCTGCTGGGCAAACTCATGATCTGGTTTCAGGATATCTTCCAAGTAGACTTTCAATTCCTCATAAGCATTGAGGTCTGCCAAACCATAGATGACGTGGAGACGGTTGACAAATTCGTGAGTTTGGGCCTGCAAGGCCGAGGCATAGGCGGTTGTATTGGCTAGCTGATCCATAATCAGGAAAGATTCGGTAGCATTGCGTAAAAAGATAAGCCAGCCAATCCGCTTACCATTTACTTCAATAGGAGACGATGAAAAAATATAGTCTTGACCCTTTTGCCGATAGATCTGCTCTTTTTGATTTTCCAGCATATCATGAGAAAAATCTGCCATCAGCTGGGCAATAGACTGTCCCACCAGACTGTCACTGAGGCCGCTGTTTTTGCGGTAAAGCTGCTCTGCAGCGATATTGGCCAAATTAATTCGGTAACTAAGATCAATCACGACCACGGCATCCTTGCTCTGATCCAGCATCGCATTGCGTTCTTCAAAAAGACGAGATAGTTCTTTGGGTTCCAAATTAAGAAGCTGTCGTTTGAGATAGAAAGCTAAGCCAGTCGCAGCTGCAAAACCTGCCATAACGCTTAGGAGCAAGGCCAGAGAATAACCTTGACGCGAGGTTTTGATGAGAGTGCTCAAGGAGCGCACCTTGATTCCCAATACCACAACACCGATTTGTTTCTTCTTCGTGCTGTCGGCATAGATAGGGACAAACCCTCTCAGGGACTTGCCCAGACTCCCCCGACTGACTGATATTTTTGTCCTGCCTTTTAGAGCAGGCAGTTCATCACCTCCTTCAAAATGCTTGCCAATTTTGCTGCTATCTGGGTGGGTCAGGCGAATCCCCTGCATGTCAGTAATAACCACGAAATCCAGTTCATGAATGGCCGCAATCTCTTTAGTATAAGCTTCTAATTTTCCGCTTTGATGTTTATTTAAAAGAGCCGCTTTGACCTGCGGATCCAGAGCCAACTGGCGGCCAAGAGAAAGCAGCTGCTTTTCCTGCAGCTTGTACATAAGCTGAGAGTGCTGATAGAGAGTCAGTAAGTAAAATAGAGAAACCATCAGTAAAAGTGTCAGAATGAAGACCATGGTTAACAAATTTCTAAGATTCAAGCTCTTTTTCATAGTCACCTCTTACTTTTATTGGCAGGAGTCTTATATGTAAGCGCTTCATTGTTTCAGTATAACACATTTCCTATAAGTTCTTCTTTTTAAAAAAATTGATTTACTTAAATTACTTAAATAATCTTAAGTCTTAAATAATATTCTTTTATAATGTGTTTATTAATAAAATTAGGAGGAGGAATTTATGGAAAAGGTTAATAATACCCTAACAGGTTGGGACAAGTGGATGAACCGCTATGTTGGTTCTGTTCCCCTTCCTGTCTACCTAGTTTTGTCTGTAATCATCTTGATTACAGCCCTGCTTCAGCAGCTGCCTGTTAACATGCTGGGAGGCTTTGCAGTTATTCTGACTCTAGGTTGGCTCTTAGGAACAATCGGCGGTAATATCCCGATTTTGAAAAACTTTGGAGGTCCGGCTATTTTTTCATTGCTGATGCCTTCTATTTTAGTTTTTCTCAATTTGCTCAACCAGAACATTTTAGATGCTACAGATATCCTGATGAAACAGGCCAACTTTCTGTACTTCTATATTGCCTGTTTGGTCTGCGGCAGCATTTTAGGCATGAACCGTAAAATCTTAGTGCAAGGGTTGATACGGATGATTATCCCCATGATGCTAGGAATGGTGTGCGCTATGGCAGTCGGTACCTTGGTTGGAGTACTGTTGGGACAAGACTGGAAGCATACTCTCTTCTTTATTGTCACGCCAGTTCTCGCCGGAGGAATCGGGGAAGGCATTCTCCCACTGTCCCTTGGTTACAGTGCCATTACTGGTATGGGAAGTGAGCAGCTGGTTGCACAGCTTATCCCTGCTACTATTGTCGGCAACTTCTTTGCCATTGTATGCACGGCTATCCTATCGCGCTGGGGAGAAAAACGAACTGACTTGTCTGGGCAGGGACAGCTAGTCAAACTTAAATCACAGGATGATATGGCCGACGCCCTTGAGGATGACTCCGGCCCGCTTGATATTAAAAAAATGGGAGCTGGCGTTCTGACAGCCTGCAGTTTATTCATTATTGGCCATCTGCTGCAGCATTTGACAAGTTTCCCAGGACCAGTATTGATGATTGTAGCTGCCGCTGCTCTCAAATATCTCAATGTCATCCCTAAGGAAACACAGCATGGGGCTAAGCAGCTCTATAAATTTATCTCAGGCAACTTCACTTATCCTTTGATGGCTGGACTCGGTCTGCTCTATATTCCGCTGAAGGATGTAGTCGGAGTATTAACACTGCCCTATTTTATTATTGTGATCAGTGTTGTCTTCACTGTTATTTCGGTTGGGTTCTTCGTTGCCCGTTTTATGAACATGTATCCGATTGAGGCTGCTATTATTTCTGCCTGCCAAAGCGGAATGGGCGGTACAGGAGATGTGGCTATCTTGAGTACAGCCAATCGTATGAATCTCATGCCCTTTGCCCAAGTAGCTACCCGTCTTGGGGGAGCTATCACAGTCATCACCATGACGGCTATCTTACGGTTTATTTTTTAATCATTAACTACATTAACTATAATCTTATAAATGGAGGAATTATTATGTCAAATGATGTTAGAGAGCTGGCTTTGCAACAAGCTAGAGAAAACGGAGGCAAGTTGGAGGTTACTTCTAAAGTCAAAGTTGAAGATAAAAGAGATTTAAGCATCGCTTATACACCCGGTGTTGCTGCTGTTTCTTCGGCTATTGCGGAAAATAAGGAATTGGCTTATGAATTGACAACCAAAAAGAACACAGTAGCAGTTGTCAGTGATGGTTCTGCTGTTTTGGGACTAGGAAATATTGGTGCTGAAGCGGCAATGCCAGTTATGGAAGGCAAGGCTGCTCTCTTCAAACGGTTTGCTAATGTAGATGCTGTCCCAATTGTCCTTGATACACAGGATACTGAGGAAATCATTGCTACTGTTAAGGCTATAGCTCCAACTTTTGGTGGGGTTAATCTCGAAGATATCAGTGCGCCACGTTGCTTCGAAATTGAAGAGCGGCTCATTGAAGAATGTAACATTCCGATTTTCCATGACGACCAGCATGGTACAGCCATTATTGTTTTGGCAGCAGCTTTTAACAGTTTAAAGCTAATTAACAAGGCCATTGATGAAGTTAAGATCGTCGTGAATGGCGGCGGTTCTGCAGGTCTGTCAATCACACGAAAATTCTTGGCTGCCGGGGCTAAGCATATCACGGTTGTCGACCGAGCAGGTATTATCAACGAGGAAGATCCTGATCTCCCAGCCCATCATGCTGATATCGCTAAGCTCACCAATCGTGAACATTTGTCAGGTGATCTGAGAACTGCCCTGCAAGGCGCAGATATTTTCATCGGTGTATCAGTACCGGGGGTATTAAAGGCAGAATGGATTAAGGAAATGGCAGACAAGCCTGTTATCTTTGCTATGGCTAATCCCGTTCCTGAAATATTCCCTGATGAAGCTATTGCTGGTGGTGCCTATATTGTCGGAACCGGACGCAGTGATTTTCCTAATCAAATCAATAACGTCCTCGCCTTCCCAGGTATTTTCCGCGGTGCTCTGGATGCCCGAGCTAAAAAGATTACGATTGACATGCAGATTGCAGCGGCACACGGTATCGCCGATCTCATTCCTGCTAGTGAACTCAGTCCAACCAATATTATTCCCGATGCCTTCCAAGAAGGGGTTGCTAAAACAGTTGCAGCTGCTGTTCGAGAAAGTGCCCAAGGATGACTAGGGTTTTCTTGAAATATCAATAAATAAAAGACTGATCAATTTTGAACTGTACCATCCTCAAAAGTTAGACAGAAAATCTAACAATTTGGATACAGCTCAGTAGCGATCAGTCTTTTTTTGTACTCCGTCCGATTTTACCCTTGATTGGCTCAAATCTTCTGACAAAAACAAAACCCATAACATCAAGCTGCAGAAAGTACAGTCTAGTGTTATAGCAGCTGTAATTGGCTTATTTCCAAATAACAGACCCGACTGCTGCTTATTTTGCTTAGGCGAAAAAAGCATTTATAGCAGCCTCTTTTGCAAAGAAAACGTTAACCGTTACCTGTTGTTTTCTCCTGTTTGAGATTAAAGAGAATTTTTACACCTACAATGGATAACTAGCATCTGATTTGAGCTTTATAGTCTGTTTTTTATGAGATTAACTTCCCTGCTCCAAGGTTTCTATGATATTTTATCCACTTTTTCTTGAATGTAACCTCGACTTTAACAGTTCATTGTTTGTCACGGATGTCCTACTGGTTTAGCACCTTTCTGGTCTTTAATAATCTGTAATTTCTTTTCGATCATGAACATTGCTTTTTTTACCCTGGCGGGCTTCCAAAACTTTATTGACATCATCCGGCGTCACGCCGGTTTCGACCAGCATGACGGCCAAATGGTAGAGGACATCGGCTGTTTCATTGGCGATTTCTGTCTTGTCGGCATTTTTGGCACCGATAACAACTTCGGTGGCTTCTTCACCAACCTTTTTTAAAATCTTGTCCAAACCCTTGTCAAAAAGGTAGTTGGTATAAGACCCTTCTTTTGGGTGCTGTTTGCGATCCAGCGCTTCTTTGTATAAGGTTTCTAACATAATTAAGATGTGAGAGCGTCTAAAAAGCAACCGAATTTTAGGAAATTATCGGAAAATCCTGATTTTCCAGATAATTTATCAAAATTCCGAGCTTTTAGCTCAAACTCAATTCCTTTCTTTCGATTTTTTGAAATGACAGTCCTACTTCTTTTACTCTTCTTCACTGTAAATCTCATTGAAAAAGCAAGAATAGGCTCCTGTATGGCAGGCTGCGCCGACTTGCTCGACAGCGATAAGCAGGGTATCTTGGTCGCAGTCTGTTTTGATGGATTTAACGTATTGGTAATGGCTGCTGGTTGCGCCCTTGTGCCAGAGTTCCTGCCGCGAGCGGCTCCAGTAGTGCATTTGCTTGGTTTCAAGGGTTAGTCGATAACTCTCCTTATTCATATAAGCCAGCATAAGGACTTGTCCTGTCTGATAATCTGTGACAATGACAGGGATTAGTCCGCCCTGCTTAGTAAAATCAAGTTGAATATCTGTCATAAGCGCACCTCAATTCCTGCTGCTGCCATGGCTTGCTTGGTATCTGCGACAGCAACTTCTCCATAGTGAAAAATAGAGGCTGCCAAGGATCCAGTCGCTGGGGTTTTCTCAAAAACTTCCACCATGTGGGCAATATTACCCGCACCGCCTGAGGCAATGATAGGGACATCTGCCACCGCTGCAACTGCATTGAGCATGTCCAAATCAAAGCCTGACTTGGTACCGTCCTTGTCCATGGAGGTCAGAAGAATCTCGCCAGCACCGAGACGGACTGCTTCCTTGACCCAGGCAAGCAAGTCCTTGCCAGTATCCTTGCGGCCGCCAGCCACATAAACATGCCAGCTGCCATCAGCCTGTTTCTTAGCATCAATGGCCACCACTACACACTGGCTGCCAAATTTTTCAGCACAGTCTGCGATGAGCTGCGGATTGACCACAGCCGAAGAATTGACGGCAACCTTATCAGCGCCAGCCTTGAGCATCTTGTTCATGTCCTCAGCCGAGCGAATGCCGCCGCCGACGGTAAAAGGGATGAAGACTTGGTCTGCCACGCGCCGCACCATATCTACCGTGGTTTCGCGATTGTCAGAGGTCGCCGTGATATCTAGGAAGACCAGTTCGTCACAGCCCGCTTGGTAGTAAGCACGCGCCGAATCTACCGGGTCGCCGACATCGGTCAGATTGACAAAATTAACCCCCTTGACCACGCGCCCGTCCTTGACATCAAGGCAGGGAATAATTCGTTTTTTCAGCATGTTTATCCTCCAAAACTTTTTAACTCGTCCAGCGTGATATTGCCGTTGTAGTAGGCCTTGCCGACAATGGTACCTGCCACACCGATAGCCTCAAGTTTGGTCAAATTATCCAGCTCTGCAATGCCACCTGAAGCGATAACTTTGGCGGTTGTCAGCTCAGCCACCAAACGCTCATAATGGTCAAAATTGGGACCGGTCAGCGTGCCATCTCGGTCAACATCGGTGTAGACAAAGAGCTTGACTCCCATTTTTTCCATTTCCTTGGCCAAGCTGATGTAGTCAACCGTACTGGTCTTGAGCCACCCTTCCGTGGCAACATAGCCATCCTTGGCATCAATACCAACGACAATCTTATCTGCCCCAAACTTATCCAGTGCAGCCTTGACAAAAGCAGGATTTTTAACGGCCATAGATCCGATGATGACACGGTCAATACCGACATTGAGATAGTCCTCAATCTGCTTCAGCGTACGAATACCGCCGCCGACTTCAACACCAAGGCCTGTCGCCACTTTCAGCGCTGCAATGAGATCGCGGTTGGTCGCCTGACCATCCAGAGCTCCATCAAGGTCCACAACGTGAATAAAGTCAATGCCCGCACCTGCAAAAATACGTGCCTGCCCCAGCACATCAGGATTAACCACCGTCTGCTGCTTAAAATCACCTTTGAAAAGGCGGACAGCCTGACCGTCTTTAATGTCAATAGCAGGAAGAATCTGCATAATTAAGATACCAAGAGCGTTAAGAAAGCAAGAAGAAAATAGGAAACTGGCGACGTGACTTTAGCCACTAGACAGTTTGTCTTTTTCTCGATGCTTTTAGCTCGGGTTCAGTTCAGAAAATACCTGAATGAACCGTCCTTTCTAATTTATTTTCATCGCTCACACAAGTCTACAAATTTTTTGAGGATGCCCAGTCCGACAGTTCCTGATTTTTCGGGGTGAAACTGGGCGCCATAGACATTGTCCTTGTGAATCATGGCAGGTATTGGAATAGAATAGTCAGCTGCTACGTCAATGTAAGCTTGGGGGACATCTGTAAAATAGCTGTGCACGAAATAGACTGCTTGATCCTGCAAACCAGCTGTCAGCGGCGACTCCTGCTTGACCTGTAAATCATTCCAGCCCATGTGAGGCACTGGAAAACCATTCTTGGCTGGGATTTCACGTGTCGCACCTGGAATGAAGCCTAAACCAGCCGTTTTCTGGTGCTCTAGCCCTGTTTCGGTCAGCAATTGCATGCCCAGACAAATCCCCAATAGTGGTGTGCCTTTGGCAACAGCTTCCTTGATAGCAGGTACCAACCTGCGTTTGTTCAATTCCTCCATAGCTGTCGGATAGGCACCGACACCTGGTAAAATCAAGCCAGAAGCTGCCAAAATCTTTTGCGGGTCAGCTGACAGCTCAGCCTCAACACCGATCTTATCCAAAGCTCGCAGGACATTAGCCGTATTGCCGGCGTCATAATCAATGACTATTATTTTCATATCACAACATTCCTTTGGTGGAGTTAACCCCGTGAATTTCTGGGTTGATGGTTACTGCTTCGCGCAGGGCACGGCCAGTCGCCTTAAACAGACTTTCTGCCTTGTGGTGGTTATTTTTACCATGCAAAATTTTCAAGTGCAAATTCATCTGTACATTAAAGGCAAGGGCTTGGAAGAATTCTTCCACCAACTCGGTATCAAAATTACCCAGTTTGGGATTGTCAAACGTGCAGTCAAAGACTAGATAGCTGCGCCCCGACAGGTCAAGATTAGCCATTCCAAGTGTCTCATCCATAGGCACAAAACTTGTTCCATAGCGGTTGATACTGGCCTTATCTCCCAAGGCTTGGCGCAGGGCCTGACCTAAGACGATACCGACATCTTCCACCGTGTGGTGGCTGTCTACATACAAGTCACCGTCAGCTTTGACCACCAAGGACATCCGTCCATGACGGGCAAAAAGCGTCAGCATATGGTCAAAAAAACCAACGCCTGTCTGAATATCCACGGGTTCTTGTTCATCTAAATTCAGGCTCAGTTTGATTTTGGTTTCAAAGGTATTGCGTTCGATTTCTGCTTGTCTCATTTTCTCACCTCATCTAGTATCTCAATCACTTTGTACAGGTCAGGCTCCTGAATTTGGTAGGGGGCTTGCTCTCGTACAACAGGTTTGGCACAAAAGGCAATGCCGATACCAGCCTCGTGAATCATGGGCAGGTCATTGGCTCCGTCACCCATAGCAACAGTGTCTGCCAACGTCAGCCCATTTTCCGCAGCCCAATCGCGAAGTTTTTGCACCTTGACCTCCTTGGTCACAATATCACCGTAGGTTCGGCCTGTCAGAATGCCGCTTGCCGTTTCCAAGTGGTTGGCCATGACATAGTCAACATTTGCCTCAGCAGCCAGACGGTCAACCGTCTCATGAAAACCGCCGGATACCAGACCAACCTTGTAACCGCGCGCATGCAACTCATCCACTAATTCCTTGGCTCCCTTGTTAAAATGAATGCGGGCATAAACCTTATCAAAGATGTTTTCTGACAATCCTTTCAAGGTGGCCACACGTTCAGCCAGAGCTTCTTTAAAGTCCAGCTCACCCCGCATGGCACGCTCGGTAATGGCAGCTACTTGCTCGCCAACACCTGCTTCTTCTCCCAGCAAATCAATCACTTCTTCCTGAACGAGGGTTGAATCCACGTCCATGACTAACAGTCCTTTAATTTTGGTCATTTCTCACCTCGATGGCTCTGGCATGGGCTTGCAGGCCTTCAGCATAGGCCAAAGTTGTAATATCTTTTTCTGCGCTGTTGACCGCTGCCTTACTGTACTGGGTATACTGGATGCGTTTGACAAAGTCATGCACTCCCAGAGCAGATGAGAAGCGGCTGGTTGCTGTGGTCGGTAGGATATGATTAGCACCAGCATAATAATCACCAATCGGTTCGCTCGTATAGTGTCCTAAAAAGACAGAACCAGCATTTTCGACCTGATTTAGGTAGTCATAGGCATTTTCCATAGCAATTTCCAAGTGCTCAGGCGCCACCTTGTTCATAAGGTCAAACATATCTGCAGTATTGGCTGCGATGATAATCCGTCCATTATTTTCGATAGACGGACGGGCAATGGCTTGACGCGGCAAGGTTTGCAGCTGAGCTTCAATCTCAGCCTCTACCGCATCGGCCAGAGCTTCAGAATTGGTTACCAAAATCGCCCGCGCACGAACATCGTGCTCTGCCTGCGAGAGTAAGTCTGCTGCTACATAGGCTGGATTAGCTGTACTATCCGCAATAACACCAATTTCCGATGGACCGGCAATCATATCAATACCGACAATACCATAAACCTGTTTTTTGGCTGTTGCCACAAAGATATTCCCAGGACCAGTGATCTTATCAACCTGAGGAATGGTCTGGGTGCCGTAAGCCAGAGCGGCGATACCTTGGGCACCGCCCACTTGGTAAATCTTATCCACACCAGCTAGCTTAGCCGCAACCAAAATAGCTGGAACAAAATGTTCCTGTGGCGGCGTGATCATAATAATTTCCTTGACACCTGCAATCTTGGCTGGAATAACATTCATAAGGACAGAAGACGGGTAAGCTGCTGTCCCTCCCGGCACATAGACCCCCACGCGCTCAATAGGACGGATGAGCTGGCCGCGAAGAACGCCGTCAGATGGCTGGTCTTCAAACCCTACTTCCAGTTGCTGGCGGTGGTAAGATTCAATATTAGCCTTGGCATTTTCAAGAGCTCTCAGAACATCTTTGTCAACCTCAGCAAAAGCCTGATCAATCAGCTTCTGCCCGACTTCAAAGTCCCTTAGGTCAACCTTGTCAAATGTCGCGGAGTACTCGCGCAGTGCTTGATCACCGCGATTTTTCACATTCTCAATAATAGCACGGACGGTTTCTTCAACATCGATATTCTGCCGGCTCAGCTCTAGCTGCTCTTGATAGAGAATCTTAGATATAGTTTCATTAGTTCCTGTTAGACGTTTCATTGAAAAGGTACCTCCTCGTCTCCAACAATAGCCTCAATTTTTTTAATAAAAGGTAGCACTTGAGAGTTATTTTTAAGAGCTGCCTTGTTAACAATCATTCTAGCAGATATACGGCAGATATCCTCAAATACTTCTAAACCGTTAGCTTTTAAGGTGTTACCTGTTTCAACAATATCGACAATAGCATCAGCTAAACCAATAACTGGAGCAATTTCAACACTTCCCTGAATGGAAATGATTTCGACATCCTCTCCTTTCTGATTATAAAAATCAGTGGCAACTGTGGGGTATTTCGTTGCGATACGCTTACGCTTATGGTCGCTCGGATCAAAACTAGGGATCGAAGCTACGGCAAATTTACAGAGACCAATATTCAGATCCAGCATTTCCAGATAGCCTGTCGGATGCTCCAGAAGCACATCCTTGCCCACCACCCCAATATCGGCTACACCGTGGCGGACGTAAGTCGTAACATCCGGTGCTTTAACTAATAGGAAGCGAAAACGGCGATCGGGACTTTCAAAAATGAGACTACGCCCTTTATCAGCCATAAAATCCAAATCAAAACCGGCCTGTTTCAGGAGGTTCACGGTACCTTTTTCGATCCGTCCTTTCGTAAGTGCTATCGTAATCTGTTCTGTCATCGCAGACCTCCTCCTTCTAAGCTATTATGAATGGCCTGATAAATACTGTCTAAATCAACTGCCCAGCCAACAGCCGTCAGCTCTGACGCGCCGAAACGTTCAAACAATTTGTCATAACGGCCACCAGACACAAAAGCATCTGGAACATTTTCACCAAAAACTTTAAACATCATACCGGTATAGTAAGGCAGGGAGGGAACTTGCGCGAGGTCAACCGTTGTTTGGGGCAGAAAACGATAAATGTCTCCTAGTAAAGCTTCCAAATCATCAAGGGCCTTCAAAATCAGCTTGTGTTTAACTAGTCGACGGACTTTTACCAGCACATCGTGACTTTCCCCAAACAAGAAAGGCAGAGCCTCGATCAAGGCATCAAACTCGCTGGGATGAACTTCGGTAAAAGTATGGAGAGCTGTGATATTCTTATCAATAATAGCTCCCTCCAATTGGTGCTGACTGACTTCATCCAAGTCCAACTCATCATAGATGGTCTGCAAGATAGCTGCATGGGAAAACTCGAACTGATAGACTTTAACCCCAGCTACATCTAAGGCTGCTTTAGCCGATAAGATAGCTTCTTTAAGCGCCTTATCGGCTGGGTAACCAACAATCTCTACACCAGCCTGAGTGTGCTCATTGAGCAAGCCACGCAGTTCTTCATTATAGTGAAAAACCTTTCCTGAGTAGGAAAACTTAATCGGTGTCTCTACTTGAGTTGAGGCAATGACTCGTCCAATCTGACTGGTAATATCTGGCCGCAGACTGAGTAAATCCCCCGATTTATCAAAAAGATGATAGTGGGTGTTTTTTAACTCATCTCCAAATACTTCTGTATGCTCCAAAGTCGGTGTTTCGATGCGCCTGAACTGTCGTTCTATCAATAAATCACTGATATCACGTTCTAAGCGATACATGGTCGCAGCCCTCTTGAATAATTTGTCGTGCATACCTACTGGTAATGTTGTTTTTTTCATGAAACTACCTCTTGAATGATCATTATGACTTTCTCCATTTCTTCCTGTCGACCGATAGAGATACGTAAATATTCCTTAATTCTCTCTACTCTAGGGAAATAACGGACATAGATATTCTTAGTCTGTAAATACTGAAAGAGCTCCTGAGCTGCTAGAGCCGGCTTAACCAAAACAAAATTGGCCGAACTCGGCAGGACAGTAAATCCGATAGCTTCGAGCTCCTTTACAAACCAGTCACGGGTCTCCATAATTTTTTGACAGTTATTGCTGTAGTAATCCCAGTCATCTACAGCCGCTAGAGCTAATTTTTCTGCTATGCTATCAACGGCATAAGGGTTGACCGAATTTTTGACAGCTTCGATGACCTTGATCAACTCGGGACTGCCAACCCCATAGCCTACACGCAAACCTGCTAGAGAAGCATCTTTTGAGAAAGTACGCGTAATAAAGAGATTCGGATATTTTTCCAGCAGAGGCAGGGCAGTCTCTCCTCCAAAATTAATATAGGCTTCGTCAATAATGACAACGACATCTTGGTTGGCTTGGATAATTTTCTCCAATTCTCCCAAAGTTTTATAAATTCCTGTCGGAGCATTAGGATTAGCAATGACAAGACCACCGTTGAAAGCCTGATAATCGGCTGGATCTATTTCAAATTGACTGGTCAGCGGCACTTCATGATAGGCAATATCGTATAAGTCAGCCCAAACCTTGTAAAAACCGTATGTCAAATCTGGAAATAGAACAGGCTCATCATTATTAAAGAAGGCCAAAAAAGCCAGAGAGAGAATATCATCTGAGCCGTTGCCAAGGATAATTTGATCAGCAGCTACCCCCAAATGAACAGACAGAGCCTGACGCACTTCTTTTTGAGATAGCGTTGAATACTTACGAAGGTTGGTACTGTTAAATTTTCTTAAAGCATCAGCCACCTTAGGACTAGGGGGATAAGCATTTTCATTGGTATTTAGCTTAATAATTCGCTTTCCTTGGGGCTGACTACCAGCTGTATAAGGCTCAATCTCTCTCAGACCTCTAATCATAAAAACCTCCTGATGCACTAGCTATTTAACAAAAAAGTCCTCGCAAAAATTTTTGCAAGGACGTCGCAACGTGGTTCCACCTCAATTCGAAAGACAGTCACCTATCCTTCCTCGTGAAGTCATAGACTTCTGGTTATTAACGGAACCACCCGTCAGACACTACTATAAGGTTCGCACCCGCACTCAAGACTGTGTGGCCAAACCTGTGTCCCTTTTTCAGCAACGGCACTCTCTGTCAATTGATTTGGCGCTTGTTCTCTCGTCGTTTTTCTATTACAAAAACTAGTATAACAAAAAATTCTGACAACTTCAACACAAAAAACAGTTTTCTGACAATTTGTTTTTATTCAATAGAAACCCTAACAATTAGCATTGTAAACGTTTCCATACAGTGATATAATAATTTTGAGAAAGCTTTAATATTTATAATCCAAGCTGCTGATGATTGGGCAGCTATAAGACAAGTCGTTAGAGCTTTTCTCTTTAGCCATTAGAAGGAGGCTAACTATGGAAATCAAACGACGCATTAAAATGCACAAGGTAAAAAAACACTGGGTAGCCATCGCAACCATGGTAGTGATGCTAACTGGTCTGGGAGCTGTGAGAGTCAGTGCGGATCAAACGACAGCTCCTGTAAGTGACTCTGTTCCAAGCAGTCAGACGAGCAACGCCAGTCCTGCTGAAGCAACTGAGACTGGTTTCATCACTGATGATAAAACCGCTGAAACGGTGACAGCTTTTGAAGCTAAGTCTCAGGTTCAAGAAGATGCTAAGAATACTGATTCAGAAGGTACTCAGCTTGCTTCTGCCGAGAGAGAACAAGAACTAGATGACAAGAGGGCTGAACGTGGTACTGAAAGCTCTACGGTTGATGCTAATACTGAGTCGGCAGCTGTTTCAGACTCTAGTGGTTCTGGAGTTTCAGAAGCCAATTCTGACACTGACATGCCTAAACATCAGGAAGGTCAAAACAGTTCTGGAACCGTCAGTGAGACCCACGCATTCAACCAAAACGCTCGAATGGACACTGAAAATATGGTTAGCGCTACACTTACTGCCGCTAGCTGGCACAAAGGGGATACTGGTAAATTTTACAGTGATGGTAACGGTCAAAATCTAACCGGTTTCCAGACGATTGATGGTAAGTTGTACTACTTCCAAGATGATGGCCAACTGGTTGAAAACCAATTCTTTACCCCTGATCATGAGGTTACTTGGTACTGTGCTGATGAAACTGGTCAACTTCTGACAGGGCTGAAAACTTTTCAAGGAAACACCTACTTCTTTAGGCCAGATGGTTCTCAGGTCAAGGGTGCATATGCCGAAGTTGATGGAAATTGGTATTATCTGGATAAGGATAACGGTCAGCCACTGAAATTTTGGCAGACTATTGACGGTACCCTGCGCTTCTTTGATGATGAAACTGGTATCCAAGCAAAGAATGGTATCTATACTATTGAAGGTCGTGTTTTACGCTTTGATGATAACGGCAATCCCTTCACAATGGATGGTCAAGTCTACACCCTGCCAAGCGGCCTCTACACCTACAAGGGCAAGACTTATTACCGCAACGAAGATGGCAGCAGGGCAAAGGGTTTTAAGACCATTGATGGTAAACTTTACTTCTTTGGTGATGACTATGCTCAAGTTACTGAAGGCTTCCGCAGGATAGACTACAAACTCTATCACTTTGGTTTTTATGACCATGAAGGTGATATTCTCAGAGGAAGCTATCTAAATGATGGCGACAAGTGGTACTACTTTGATAAAGACACCGGTCAAGCGCTGACTGGCTGGCAGACTATTGATGGTACCAAGCGTTACTTTGATAGCAATGGTGTCCAAGCTAAGAACATCGATAAGACCATTGACGGTCTGCTCTATCATTTTGACGATAACGGCAACCCATCTAGTAACCAAAACGAAGAACATCCTAGCATCACCGGCCATTTTGAAAAGTCTGGCAATGGCTACGGACACGTCTTTATTGATGATAAAACTGGCCAAAAGGTCAGCGGCGTTCAGTATATCAACGGTGAGGAATATCATTTTTCAAAAATCTATTATAATAATTTCCTCGTTAAAATTGGCAAAGATGGTAAGGCCTATGATTATCGAGGAGAACTGCTGCCCCCTGGTCTTACATTAGACGATATCTCAGCTAATGTTGATCCTATCTTAATCAATGATGACCATACGCTGGCGCGCAACAAACTTTATTGGGGTTCCATTAACTATCATCCACTGCGGCCCCACCTTGGCGATATTAAAACAGGTTACCTCTATTTTGACCAAGAGGGTTATGCCATTAGAGAGAAACTGGTGACAGTCGATGGTAAGACCTACTACTTCGGTCAGGACGGTTTTGCCATTACCAACAGCAGCCAGACTATTGATGGTAAGACCTACTACTTTAACGAAGACGGTAACCCCATCGCCAGCCAATATAAAGAAATAGGGGGAAACTGGTATTACTTTGACAGGGAAACTGGTCAAGCACTGACTGGCTGGCAAACCATTGATAATACCCAGCGCTATTTTGATAAAGACGGCGTACAGGCTAAAGATGGAGATTACACTATTGATGGTATCCTCTATCACTTCGATGCCGATGGTAATCCCAGTCGCATAGGCTGAGTGTGACTAACTGACCTGCTTTCTTCCAACTTTAGATTATTTTGAAGAGGCCCCAATTCCGAATGGAATCGGGGCCTCTTTTATGAGACGAACTGTCAAATTAAGTGTTATATCTTTGGCGTAGCCAAGCCTTTCTGACTTCCTCAATCAGGAAGATTGGGATTGGGCAGAGAATAAGGATGCCCCACTCTAGACTGTTAATGGGGGCTGTATTAAAGAGACCGTTGAGAAGAGGGACATAAGCCAGGAGGCAAAAAAGCATAATCTCCAGTGCCAATCCAAGATTAATGGTACGGTTGGTGAAAAACCCCCGCTTAAAAATAGATTGGGTCTGTGTGCGACAGTTCATGACTTGAGCGATCTGGCTAAAAATAATCGCTCCTAAGGTCATTGTTGTAGCCTCACGATAGAGACTGCCACTGCTAGCTAGAGCGCTGCCCAGCTCTCCATGAAAGGCATAAACTGAGAAGAAAGCAGCCATGGCAACAAGGGCTTCCATACCACCGTACCAGAGAAAAGACTTGATTAACATCTTGCGATTGACAAGACGGTCAGACTTGGCACGCGGTGGCTGACTCATGATACCTTCCTCAGGCTGTTCAACACCTAAACCTAGAGCAGGCATCAGATCGCTTCCTAGGTCGATCGCTAAAATTTGCATAACCGTCAAAGGCAGAGGAACTAATCCCCTAGAAAAGAGAAAAACCGCCGACGGTACAGCTTCTGAAGTATTGCTGTTAAAGATATAGCCGAGGAATTTGCGCAGGTTATTGTAAATACTGCGACCTTCTTCAATGGCTTTAACAATAGAGGTGAAATGATCATCTGTCAAAATCATATCAGCAGCTTCCTTGGCGACATCGGTTCCTGTGATCCCCATTGCGACACCAATATCAGCCTTTTTCAGAGCAGGGGCATCATTGACCCCATCACCAGTTACAGCGACAACATGGCCAAGTGCCTGAAGATTGGTGACAATGCGGAATTTTTGTTCCGGAGCAATCCGAGCAAAAATGACTTCATCCTTGAGGGCTTCTTGTAATTCCGCATCAGACATCTCTGTTAGGATACGGCCACTGATAACTCGTGGTTGTTCGTTTTTAACAATACCAATACTCTTAGCAATGCTGACAGCAGTCAGGTCGTAGTCCCCTGTCATCATGATAATCCGAATATCAGCTGCATGGCATTTCGCAACGGCTTCTTTGACGCCTTCGCGCGGTGGATCCTGCATCACTAACAAACCCATGAAGATCATGTTGTTTTCTGCGGTTTCTATCGTAGCGTCCTCAATCTTGGCTTCGTTATCGTAGAGCCGACAGGCCAGCGCCAAAACCCTGAGCCCTCGTTGGGCATAGGCATCATTGGCTCGTAAAATTGCCGCTTTTTCACTGTCACTGAGGCTTCTGATGCGGCCATTCTCACGAATATAGGGACTGAGCTCCAGAATTTCCTTAGGCGCGCCCTTGGTAAAAGACGCTGTCGATTTACTTTCAATCGCTTGTGCTAGATGATTGAAGGTTGTCATGCGCTTGCGATCAGAATCAAAAGGCAGCTCTTTTAGTCGGTAATTGTCTCTCTCATTATCAGATAAATCAATCCCAGCCTTCTGAGCAGCTACTTCTAAGCAGGCCTCAGTCGGATCGCCCAGCACGGTGTAATTGGGATTATCGCTACTTGGATTGCTGATTTTAGCATTGCTGCAGAGAGTCGCCCCTCGCAGAATCCAGTTGAGATCGGTATCCTGTGCTGCTGCGACCTCTTGACCGTGTAAAAGTACCTGCCCTACTGGCGCATAGCCCAAACCAGTCAGCTTGTATTCCTTTTTGAGGGTCCAAACATTGTGGACAGTCATTTCATTTTTGGTTAACGTTCCTGTTTTGTCCGAACAGATAACAGTGGTCTCACCCAAGGTCTCTACCGATGCTAATTTTTTAACAAGGGCATTTTCCTTGGCCATGCGCTGAACAGCCATAGCCAAAGACAGTGTAATCGTCGGCAGCAAGCCCTCTGGGATAAAGGCAACAATCATTCCTAGAGAAAAAATAAAAGCTCGGGCAATTGGTTCCTCAACAAAGAAAACTGAGGCAATAAAGAAGAAAATTCCAACGCTCATCGCAATAAGAGAAATCTGCTTGGTCAGACGATCAACGTCTTTTTGCAGCGGGCTTTTATCATCGGCAACATCCTGAGTTAAATGAGCAATCTTGCCAAACTCTGTCTGCATACCAATCTGAGTGACTAAAACTCGGGCAGAGCCATTGGAAACCGTCGTCCCCGCAAAGACTAGATTATCAGCTTCCAGTGCTGTAACATCACTATCTGTTACTGTTTTATCATGCTTGCGGACAGGGTTAGACTCA
Organism: Streptococcus dentasini; assembly: GCF_053206945.1. Classification (NCBI taxonomy): domain Bacteria; kingdom Bacillati; phylum Bacillota; class Bacilli; order Lactobacillales; family Streptococcaceae; genus Streptococcus; species Streptococcus dentasini. The sequence continues at coordinate 4,014 of NZ_JBRUHS010000001.1, read as the reverse complement.
CCAGTCAAGGCAGATTGATTAACCTGCAAGTCTGTCGCCATAAGAATCCGAGCATCGGCTGAAATTTTATCACCTTCCTCAATAAGGAGGACATCACCAGGCACTAAATCCTCTGCTAAAATCTTTTGCTCAATGCCGTCGCGAACAACGCGAGCATAGGAAGGTAGCAAGTTTTTCAAGGCTTCAGTCGCCTTCTGAGCGCGATTCTCCTGAATAAAACTAAAAATACCATTGATGACATTGACCAACCAGATGGCAATTCCTAGCTCAATAGTCCCTGTCAATATAGCCACCAGTCCGCCCGTCCAGAGTAAGAGAGCCATCAGACTGGTAAAATTCTTTAGAAAACGCAATAGTTTGGATTCTTGCTTGGCTTCTGCCAGAAGGTTCTTGCCAAACTGCTCCTGCCGTCGGTGAACTTCTTCACTGTGCAAACCAGTCTGTCTCGTATTAAGCTGGTCGTATAGTTCCTGTGATGACAGTGCTTGATAGCGAACTGTTTCATCAATCATGTAACCGCCTTCTTTCTATTTACACCTACATTTTAACACCACTAGAAAAAAAGAAAAGTAAAAAGTTTGAAAGAAGAAATCTAAGTTTTCATTGCTAGCCAATCCCAATTTATCCCTTGGCTACAGTTGGACGATCCGCCCATCGGATCCCATCAGCACTGGTCTAGAATCACCCTTGCGTGTATAGGTGAAACTCTACATCCTGAACTGATTCAATAATCAAAGCAGGCTAAAAAATCTCTAGCTAGACTTTGGGAGCCAAAACGACAGGAACGAACTGGTCTTTGATTAATAAGACTACCTAGAACATGCGGTAATCTAGGAGGAAAAAGTAAACTCTAAGGCTATATTCTCCCGCAGTAGCTTGCTCACCCGACATTTTTCATTGATATAAGCTACAATATCCGAGCGATCCTGATTTGTTAAATTCCTATCAATATCAAGCTCTAAGGCAAAGCGGCCAGCATCATAATCGAGATCAGACTTTACCCTAATCGGAAGACTATCAATATTTTCATAACGTTTAAAGTATCCCTGAATGCACATGGTGACACAGGAGGCAAGGGCTACGTTGAGCAGACTGACTGTGATAAAGACGGTCACCCAAAATTTCCGTATGATACATACTATCACCTCTTAATTTTTTTCTCATTGTAACATCTTTAGCTAGTTTTCACGACAAATTGGTTTTACTATATTTAGTATTTTAATACCAATATTGTGTTTTATTGATGTGGCGGAAGGACTAAATTGTTGTCAATACAGATTAGGCATAAAATACTAGGCTTAGAGAAGACCCTGCCTGGGCAGCCGGGACTCTTTTTAATCATTGCCATCTGACTGCCTTTTTACTATTAGCATAAAGTAGTTTGGAAGGCTGAAATTCTTGTAACAGGAGAATTTGAACCCTTTCAGATGTTAATTAATATAAAAGATCCTCTGCAGTTGGTGAAGAAACTCCTTCATAATAAGAGGAAACAAAAAGACTGATCTCCCACTTAGTGGAGAATCAGTCTTTTTAGCTATTGCTTATCAGCTATTAAAGCTGCTAGGCAATTTCAATCTTCTTTGCGCTTATAAGAAGCCATGAGAGTTGCTAGTGTAAAGGCTATAATGCCAACACCAAAGGCTGCCACACCATAGCTAGTGGTTTCACCAGTTTCCGGCAATGTCCCAACTGGTGTTTGTGAAGCAGGTGGTTGCGGTGTACTATGTACAGGCACAGGTGTAAATGGTGCTGGATCCTTAGGTAGATCAGTCGTTGGAATACCTGGCTTTGGTTTTTCAACAACTTCAACAATATAGTTCTTATGCCATCTTACAGTTGGAACCTCTGGCTCGGTTGGTGGCGTTGGTTCTGCTGGAACTTCGACATTAATCGTTGTCGGCGGCGTCGGCGCTGTCGGTGGGGTCGGCGCATCCGGTTCCGTTGGCTTTTCTGGAACTTCAATGATGGTCTTGCGCGGCGGCGTTGGCGCTGTCGGCGGTGTTGGCGCGTCCGGTTCCGTCGGCTCGTCTGGTACCTCAACGATGACCTTAGTCGGCGGCGTTGGCGCCGTCGGTGGGGTTGGCGCGTCCGGTTCCCTTGGCTCGTCTGGTACCTCAACGATGACCTTAGTCGGCGGCGTCGGCGCCGTCGGTGGGGTTGGCGCGTCCGGTTCCCTTGGCTCGTCTGGTACTTCAACGATGACCTTGGTCGGCGGCGTCGGTGCTGTCGGCGGTGTTGGTGCGTCCGGTTCCGTCGGCTCATCTGGAACTTCAACGATGACCTTGGTCGGCGGCGTTGGCGCCGTCGGTGGGGTCGGCGCATCCGGTTCCGTCGGCTCATCTGGAACTTCAACGATGACCTTGGTCGGTGGTGTTGGCGCTGTCGGTGGCGTTGGCTTAGTTGGCACTTTTGGCTCTTCACCTGGATTTTTAGGGAATCCAACATTTGAGTTGATGGCAAACCAATAAACTGTTGGGGCACCATCCGCATTAGCCCCCTGAGCAGTGAAAACCAAGTGACCGTCGGTCATACGAACACCTGCACCACCATAGTAAAGATAAGGAGAGTCAGGGTCATCCCATCCACGCAGTGTTGGTGTTGTCTCACCATTGAAAACTGCGCCATTTTCAATATACTGATTCTCGTTTTCAGACGTTACTTGCTTCGTGTTTGGATCGTAAGTAACACTTGAATTAGGGATTGCTACAAAACCTTTATTACCAATGTCAACAAACTCTTGGTGCTCTGTTGATTGGAATTTTCTTTTAGGGGTAAACGTAATAACACCGGTTGTCTGATCAACGACATAGGTTCCGAGAATGTCATCTTTCCCATTAAATCTATATTCATCAGTACCAGTTGAATGACCGTTGCCGCTACCTGAGGCATATACAGCGTTACCGAATATGGTCGTTTCTTTTTCTACAATCCAACTATGACCATTCCAGCCAGCCTTCTGAGCGATAATTCTAAGAGGATTGTCCTGCGAAATTTCGACAGTTTTCCCTGAAAAATCAGCACGGCCTGATTTGACAACAACTCCTCCATTTTCCATACTTGGAGAGCTACCGTCAGCGTAGGGATCCCAAGTACCACGGACCATATTGCCATTAACATCTTTGGCTTCAACAGTTAAAGCACGTGGTTTATCACCACTATCAATATAAGCAGCTCCCTTCCAGTGGTTAAGAGAGTTCAATGCAATGATAGCTTTACGCTGTGATAGGTCATACATCTTGCCATCTTTATCGTAAAATTCAATATCAACGGCTACTTTGACTGGCTCTTGCGTATTTGATGATGCTCCAACCGTTAGCGTAACCGTTGGGTCAGCATCAACCTTGGCGATTCCCTTCTTATCATAAGAAGGCAAACTCACGATTTCGTAGCGGTAAATAACTCTGCTAATATCGCGTTGAACACCTTCAACCAGCATTTTAGATTGTGAAAGCCCATCATAGGTGACAGAGAACTTATCACCTACCTTGATTTGAATCCATTCAGATTCTTTATCAGAGTAAGGACTTTCTGAAACAACTTCACCATCTTTCAGTTCATTAGATTGATACTGTTCAACCCCACCTTTAGAGGCTAAACGTTCTTGAGCAGCCTTAGTTAAATAACTACTAATTCCTTCGATTTTGTGCGTAGCACTCGGTTCACGCAAGAATGTTAATTCCTGTGCAGCAGCCTCTGCAGATAACCCTTGGTCTGCTAAGAATTTATCATAAGCCTCTTTGGCGTTTTCGTACTGCTTCAGAGCAGTTTCGTACTCTAAGAGTTTTGTATTGTAATCAGCAAGATCCTTGTCATACTGCTCTTTATCAGTCTGATATTGAGCCAATTCCTGCTGATACTTGGCCTCGTTTTCCGCATTGATGCGGTCAGCTTCCGCCTTCTCAGCGACCTTGCTATCATAGTTAGCTTTATCAGTGTCGTACTTGGCCTTATCTTGGTCGTACTTAGCTTTATCGGCATCATACTGGGCTTTAGCTGTATTATATGCCGCTAACG